>JAVEVN010000156.1:0-2668 GCA_034005025.1 Candidatus Izemoplasmatales bacterium
AAAAAGCCTTGAATAGTCTTTTTGATAAAATCGGAAAACAAGTAAATTTCGAACAAGTTATTGCTTGTTCATCTGCTGCTGGCGGCCTAAAAATGGCCGCTATTGGTCTAGTTAAGGAGTTAACTGTCGAAGCTGCTAAAAGAGTTTGTTTAGGTGCTGGAGCTAAAGTAGATTTGGTTTTTTCGCATCATTTAAATAAAAACGAAATTCAACAAATCATTGATAAAAAAATAGATATTATTTTACTTGCCGGGGGTTCTGATGGCGGTAATTATGAATCAGTTTTATATAATGCTGAATTATTAGGTAAATTTGATATTAGAATACCTATAGTTTATGCTGGTAATAAATCCGTACAAGACCAAATATCTGATATATTTGAAAAATACAATATGAATGGTCATATTTGCGATAATGTTATGCCGACGATAAATGTTTTAAATATTGAAAGTGCTAGAGATAAAATTAGAGAGATATTTTTGAAACAAATTATTGAAGCTAAAGGTATTAAAAAAATTGAAAGCGAAATTAATCGAGTGATTTTGCCGACACCTTCAGCGGTTTTAGAAGCTGCAAAATTATTGGCTGAAGGCTACCTTGAAGAAGAGGGTTTAGGAGAAATAGTAGTAGTTGATATTGGTGGAGCCACTACCGATATGTATTCTATATGCAGTTCTACAAAAAGAAGTGACGTTATAATTCAAGGTTTAGAAGAGCCTTTTGCTAAAAGGACTGTAGAGGGCGATTTAGGAATGAGATATTCGGCCCCGGGAATTGTAAAATCATTATCTGAGAGAGAAATTAACTTTATCAACAAAGATAAGGGCGTTGACATTGTCAGCGAAGTTAATAAACGTTATGCTAATGTTAAGTTATTACCGGAAAATAATCACGATGAATTTATTGATCAGTTTTTAGCTGAGATGTGTGCATATAGAGCGATGCATAGACATTGCGGAAGAATTAATGAAGTCTTGACACCGATGGGAAAAGTATTTAATCAGACTGGTAAGGATTTATCTGATGTCTCCTATGTTATAGGAACTGGTGGAGTAATTATAAATTCAAAGCATCAGTATGAAATTTTGAGACAGACAACAAATATTTTAAATAATCCATCAGAATTAAGACCGAATGACCCAGAATTTTTAATTGATCATGAATATATTATGGCTGCTATGGGTTTGTTATCTAAGATTAAACCTATGGTCGCATTAAAAATAATGAAAAAATATATTTCTTATATTAGGAGTGCAAGTGATGAGACTAGCAAATAAAAAATTAACTGAAGCGGAGTTTCTCGAACAAAGAAAAGAAGTTCTTAAATCCTGGCCAACTGGCAGCGATGAAGGATTAGACTTAGATAAAGCAGTTGAATATCTGAGAAACGTACCTGAAGAAAAGAATTTCGCCTTGGTACTAAATAAAGCAAAGTTAGAAAACGACACGCTTATTCAACCAAGAGGCGGTGTGCCGGTTTTAGACGCGCATATAAAATTATTGAATTATTTATCTGATTCTGGAGCTGATTGCTTACCTTCAACTATAGACTCATATACGCGACATAATCGTTATGTAGAAGCTCAAAAAGGTTTAGAAGAATCAGAATTAAAAAATAGAGCTTTATTAAATGGTTTTCCAGCTGTAAATCATGGTGTAGCGGGATGTAAGAAAGTTTTTGAATCAATTAATAGACCTGTAGAAGCTAGACATGGGACACCGGACGCAAGATTATTATCAGAAATAATTCATGCTTCTGGATGGACATCCAATGAAGGTGGAGGTATTTCTTATAATATTCCTTACGCTAAATCTATACCGCTTGACGTATCAATTAAGAATTGGCAGTATGTAGATAGATTAGTAGGGTATTATGAAGAACGCGGAATTAAGATAAACCGTGAACCTTTTGGTCCTTTGACTGGAACTTTAGTTCCGCCTTCAATTTCAAATACTGTTATGATAATCGAAGCCTTATTAGCAGCTGAACAAGGGGTTAAAAATATTACTGTTGGTTATGGAATGGGTGGAAATCTTATTCAAGATATTGCTGCAGTTCATTCTTTGTATGATCAAACTTTAGAATATTTAGATTTATTTGGATATAAAGATATGGAAATATCTACAGTCTTTCATCAATGGATGGGAGGATTCCCTAGTGATGAAGCTGAGGCTATGGCGTTAATATCCTATAGTTCTTCAGTAGCCGCTTTATCAAAAGCTACGAAGTTAATAACTAAATCACCTCATGAATCTGTGGGAATCCCAACTATGGAAGCCAATGGTTTAGGAGTTAAAGCTTCTAAATTTATTGTTAATATGTTAAAAGATCAAAAGATTTCTGAAAGTGATGATTTAACTTTTGAAATAATTCAAATCAAAAAAGAAGTCAAGTCATTAATCGACACAGTATTGAAAGTGGGAGAAGGAGATTTAGCAGTTGGAACTGTTAGAGCTTTTGAACAAGGGTTAATGGATGTGCCTTTTGCTCCGAGTAAATATAATGCAGGTAAAGTTTTTCCAGCAAGAGACAATGAAGGCAGAATTAGAATTTTAGAATTTGGTAATTTAGCAATGACTGATGAAATTAAAGATTTTCATTACAAGAAAATTAAAGAGCGCGCTGACTCTGAAAGTAGAGAAGTCTCTTTTCAATTAACAGTCGATG
>JAVEVN010000157.1:0-2660 GCA_034005025.1 Candidatus Izemoplasmatales bacterium
TTATTCACAATACCTTAATACCTTATTTAGAAACTACAGGAGAATTAAAGACAAAACCTACTCAACATTCAGTAAAAGAGTTAAGGTCTTTAGGTATAACTCCAGATATTATAATACTTAGATCTGCTAAGGCGATTTCTGCAGATATAAGAGATAAAGTCGCTTTATTCTGTGACGTGAAAAAAGAAGCTGTAATTGAATGTAGAGATGTTCAAGTATTATATGAAGTAATGCTTAATTTGAAAAAAGAAGGATTAGATGATTTAGTTTGCGAACAACTAAATCTAATTAAAACTCCTTCTAACATTGATTTTTTCGTAGATTTGGTTGATAAAATTAAGAAGTTAAATACTAAAGTGAGAATAGCTCTTGTTGGGAAATATGTTTCATTAAAAGACGCTTATCTTTCAGTTTCTGAATCTTTAAATCACGCTGGGTATGCACTAAATAAAGAAATTGAAATCATTTGGACGGATTCATCCAAAATTAAAAAAGAAAACTTAAAAGAAATATTTAAAGACGTTGACGGAATATTGGTTCCAGGAGGCTTTGGAAAACGAGGAATTGAAGGGAAAATGTTAGCGATTCAATATGCTAGAGAAGAAAAAATTCCTTTCTTAGGTCTTTGTTTAGGCATGCAATTAACAGTCATTGAATTTGCTAGAAATGTTTGCAATTTAACTGAAGCTAATTCGACTGAATTTAATCCCGATACTAAATATAACGTTATCGATTATATGCCTGATCAATATCAAGGTATTAATATGGGAGGGACTTTAAGACTTGGTTTATATGAATGTGAAATAAAACCAGGAACACTTGCTTATCAAACCTATGGTAAAAATACTATTTTTGAAAGACATCGCCATCGTTATGAATTTAACAATGAATATCTTGAAATATTTGAAAAAAATCAAATGAGTTTTAGCGGTATAAACCCACAAAATAATTTAGTTGAAATTATAGAAATTAAGAATCATCCATTTTTCATCGCTGTTCAATTTCATCCTGAATTCTTATCACGTCCTGACAAACCACATCCTCTATTTAAAGAATTTATCAAAGCTACGATTAAATAAAAATACTTGCATAACTACTATTACTTTTTAAGTTGTGATAAAATAACCCTTAAGGATGGGATTATATGAAGAAAATATTAAATTTTATTCAAAGCAAATATTATATAAAATTCATTCTTTACATATTTGTTTTTGCTGGCTTGGCAATTGGAGTGTTTTATTTAGACAAAAGTATTCAAAACTCTAATTTTAGCCAGTCGTTAGCTTTTAATCAAGCGTTCCTAAACGCAATTTTAGTGATGATGATTGGTAGCGTTATAACAATAATCACGATTACTTTTTCAACTATCATGGTGGTATTAACTCTTTATAGTGGTCAGTTTTCACCAAGGACATTAAATGACTTTTTACAAAGAAAAGTACCGTTAAATATCTTAGGATTTTTTATTGGAGTTTCTGTATATTCAATTATTGGATTAGCCTTAACAGCTCAATATAATGATTTGATTTTTTCAATATTTACAATAATTGCCTTGTTATTATTCTTGATCGGAATAATTCTTTTCGCTTATTATATTCATTACGTCTCCAAGTCAGTACAAATTAACATTTATATTGATAAGTTAGTTAAAGACGCTGTTAATGAAATAGAAAAATATCAAAATGAAATAATCGAGAATGATAAAGTATCTCTAAAAAAAGAAGAAGATGATGAAGACGTTGATTATGAGATAGAATATCATTCGCAAAAAACTGGATATTTTATTGATATAGAAACTGAAAAATTAATGAAATATCTTCAAGAAAATGACGTATATATAACAGTTGTAAAACCTTATAACGAACATGTTTTTGAAGATGATATCTTATTTAAATATCAAGCTAAAGCAAAAAACTTTAAAATCGATGAAGAAGTCATTGAAGCTTGTTTTGTTTTAGGAGAAGAACCAGGAACATTTGGCGAGTACCGGAATCAAACATTAAAACTAGTTGAAATAGCAGTTAGAGCTTTGTCACCAGGAACTAATGATCCGGCCACAGCGAAGGTTTGTATCGATCGATTAGGTTATATTTTCATGAAGCTTTCAGACGCTCATTATAGTTTGTACTACCGAGATGAAAACAATCACATTAGATTGATTATTAAAACGATGAATTTTGATTTGTTGCTGTATGATCATTTTTATCAAATTAATCTTTATGGTAAACAAGACTTAAAAGTCGTTTCAAGCATTATTAGAGCATTATCGAGAATTTCCGCTGACAGCAATCTTGAAATGAAAAATTCTTTATGGGATTTTTCGAAATATGTTTTGAAAGATTTAGATTTTAAAAATATGCATAAATTTGATTTTAATGAAGTTAATTATGAATTAAAAGAATTGGCACACAAAGTGAATAAACTTGAAGAATATCGTGAATTGGTGAAATAGATACTTGCGATTAAATAAATTGAAATTTGAGAATTATATGTTATAATAATTAAGGAATCTCAAATGAAGCATCTTCACTCAATAGATGCCCACGAATTAGGTCAGGTCTTGACGGAAGCAGCCTTAAGTAAGGTGTTTATGTGGGTGTGGATGATTCAGTTGAGATTCTTTTATCTCTATTTTGGAGGTTTATTATGTCGTTAATATT
>JAVEVN010000158.1:0-2655 GCA_034005025.1 Candidatus Izemoplasmatales bacterium
GGATCAATTCCATAAATTTATCCCTAACCGTCATTTTTATTATTTGACCGGATTGAAACGAGAAAACTTTTTCTTGTTTTTAGCTAAGGATGGAGAAAACTATTTGGAGTATATCTTCATCGAAGAAGCAACCGATTATTCTAATAAATGGCTTGGCAAAAGACTAACTAAAGAAGAGGTTAATATCATCAGCGGAATTGAACTTGGCAATATTATGTATGTTCAAGACTTCAAAGATTTTATCGCAAATAGAATTTTAACCGATTCTCGTTTGGCGCTTTTAAGTTCTACTCCAACTAATTTATATTTAGATTTATTCCGTTATAAAAAAATGAAAAAACCAATCAGCTTTACTCATTTCGCTGATATTATCGATAATTATCCTGAACTGTTAATCAAGGATTTGAATAATATCGTAAGTAATCATCGCCGGATTAAAACAGATGCGGAAATCGCTGAAATCAGACAAGCAATTAATTATACTCAAGCTGGCGTAGAAGCGATATTAAAGAGTGCTAAACCAGGAATTAATGAAAGACAACTTGAAGCTTTGTTTGATTATTCAATCAAGCTAGCTGGATCTGAAGGAATATCTTTTGATACGATTGTTGCTTCAGGAAAGAACGCTACGATTCTTCATTATGTTGAAAATGATCAAGTGATTAATGACGGTGAACTAGTCTTATTAGATTTAGGTGCTTTAGCTAATCTTTATGCTGGTGATATCTCTAGAACTTTCCCTATTAATGGCAAGTTTAATGATAGACAAAAACAGTTTTATCAAATGGTTTTAGATGTTAATAAAGAAACGATAAAAAGAGTAAAACCTGGAATCTATGTAAAAGAATTAAATGACTTTGCTAAAGATATGTTAGCTAAAGGAATGATAAAATTAGGCATGATTAAAGAAAAATCAGAGATTGATAAGTATTATTATCATGGCGTTTCTCATTATCTAGGTTTAGATGTTCATGATACCGGAACTTATCAAGAAACACTTTTACCTGGAGCTATTATTACTGTAGAACCAGGAATCTATATTGCTGAAGAAGGTATCGGCATTAGAATTGAAGATGACGTTTTAGTAACTAAGAACGGTTATGAAAATTTAAGTAAAGATATAATTAAAGAAATAGAAGATATAGAAGCTTTTATGAAGAAGTAGAGGTATTATGAGTTACATCGAAGGAAGTATTCAAAGATATTTATTCTATAGCGAAGATACTTCTTATTCAGTAATCAAAGTAAAGATAACTGATACTGATGACTTGGAAGTTGTGCATTTTGAACCCACAATTATTGTTTGTGGGTTTTTTCCTAAGTTGGAACACAGCGTAAATTATCGTTTTTACGGCGAAGTTACCGATCATCCTAAATATGGAATTCAATATAACGCTAATCGTTTTGAAAGAATGGTTGATAATACTTATGAAGGATTGTTAGATTATTTATCTAGTGATTTGTTTAAAGGTGTCGGGAAGAAAACGGCTGAAAGAATTATCGATACTTTAGGACTTTCAGCTTTAGACCAAATTGCTGAAGATAAATATGTCTTAGACAAGGTGGAAAAAGTTGGACCTAAATTAAGAGATTCAATTTTTAAAGAAGTAGTTGCTAATAAAGAGATGGAGAATACTTTAGTTTGGTTATATAGTTTTGATATATCTCCAAAAATGGCGATGAGAATCTATTCTTTCTATGGGGCTTCGACGATTAACACTATTAAAGAAAATCCTTATATTTTAATGGATCATATCGAAGGAATCGGATTTAAAAGAGCTGATGAAATCGGTTTGAAAATTGGCTTTGAATATGATTCGCCTTTGAGAATATCAGCGGTGATATATTATCTTTTAAGCGAGTTTATGAACAAGTACGGAGATACTTATTTGGAAAAAGGAAAACTCATCGAGTATACTTTAACTTATTTGAATTCTCATCCTGATTTCTTAGTTGAAGAACAAATCGTAAATGCACAATTAAGCGAGTTAATAAAAAGCAATAGAATTATTTTATTAGATGATAAAATATCTCTAACTTATCTTTATAACGCTGAAAAAGCATTAGCTAAAAAAGTATTAAAAATTTCCGAAGTTGATGTCTTCGGATTGGATAAAGATAGTTTCAAAAGCCTCCTTGAAGACTTTGAAACCTTCAATGACATAAGTTATACGTTAGCGCAGAAAAAAGCGATTTACACAGCATTAAACCATAACTTTTCAATTATTACCGGTGGTCCGGGAACTGGAAAAACCACGGTTATAAAAGGATTGATCGATATCTATAAAATGCTTCATAATAATAAGGTTAATCTTGATGATTTTAAGTTGGCAGCGCCTACAGGAAAAGCTGCTAAACGTTTAAGTGAAGCTACTAATATACCCGCTACAACAATTCATAAATTATTAGGTTATGATTTTGAAGGGCAGTATAAATTCGACGAATATAACCAAATTGAAGCTAAGATTTTAATCATCGACGAAGCGTCGATGTTAGATGTTTTATTGGCAAGGAAATTATTTGATGCCATCTCATCAAAGACTAAAGTTAGATTGGTTGGCGACAGCAATCAATTGCCGTCGGTTGGTCCAGGTGATGTTTTGCATAACTTGATTAGTTCAAAACTTTTTGAAGTTGTTGAGCTAGATATTATTC
>JAVEVN010000159.1:0-2636 GCA_034005025.1 Candidatus Izemoplasmatales bacterium
GAAGAGGAAGCAAACTTCTCTGAACTAATTGACAAAGTTAAAATGGTCGGCGATAAAGGTCTTTATATGCTTGACAGAGAACTTGGCAAAAGAGAAGATTAATTAAAGGCAAAATAAAAAGGCTCTAGATTTTTAGAGCCTTTTTTTATGCAAAATTATTAAATTAAATTTTGATGCCAATCATCGATAAAATTAATCAATTCAATAAATTCAGGGCTTCTTGCATTTCTTACATAGAAACCGCTAGTTGACATGCCGGTTAAAAGCGCTTGATCAGGTTTTAAATCTAAGAGCATTCCCAGCATAAATCCAGCGTTAAAATTATCGCCAGCTCCGGTTGTTAATTTCGGTTTTTCAACATAAGGTCCAAGTTCTTCATAAAACTCACCGTCAATGACGCAACAAGATCTATCAACCGGATGAATGACAACGCCATAAATTCCTAAATATTCATACATCGCTTGATTTAAATCTTCTAAGGAAACTTGCATATTACGCAAAGAAACGTCATCAAAAAGATTAAGTACGTTTGCTACATCGTAAGCTTCTTTCTTATTTAATCCGAGTATAACTCTAAAGTATGAAGAGAATTGTTTTAAGAAATTCAACGCTTCTATTATTTCGCTATTTTCTCTTTTTTCTGGATCAGCTAAATCGATAAACATAAAAGGTCTGGTGTTTTTCTTAGGCAAATCCATAACCACATTTTTCAATAATTTCTGCCATAAATCAGTCATCATCGGTAACATTGACCAATTGACAGTAGCCAACATGTCGGTATTAGATATAAGTTCTTTTAACTCTTTTTCTTTTACACAAGAAATGAGTTGTTCATAAGTTACGTTTGAAAGTGAATTCATCTTTCCTAAAATCAACTTACCGTCATTAAATTCAAGAGCGTCTGAATGACCTGGATTTTCGATTGAAAAGATTTTAACTTGCTTTTCCAAGGATTCAAAAACATCATTTATTTTTGGATACCCCAAGGAACCTATATAGGTTATACTGGCGCCTGATTTTGCCATGGCATTACACATTATCGGGCCGTTTCCACCGATTTTTTTAACCATTGGCACCAGTTCAATATTGGTTGAAAGTCCGCTCGCTTTTTTGATTCTTAAGGCTAAGTCTTCAATCGTTTCTATTCTCTTGAAATTTTCGTTATCGATTCTTTTATCGACAACATGAATAATTTCATCAATAAATCCATCAAAGCCGATAACCAATTTCAACAGCTCAGGATTTTTTGATTTTAATTGTTTTATTAAATCAATTTTCTTATGTTCCATAGTCTTCATCTCCTCTTTACTTATTAATATATTATAGCCTATCAATCACGATTTTTAAAACAAAAGATTAAATTCTTAGAAAAATGTTATAATCTAATATGGATTATGAAAAAAATGAGAGGCAATCTATGATATATATTACTGGAGCTACCGGACATATCGGAAATAATTTAGTTAAATTAATGGCTAAAAAGAATCTTGATTTCAAGATTATTGGTCGTTCAGTTTCTAAAGCAATCAAAGACTATAAAGATCGAGTAATTATCGGTGATATTTTTAATATTGATTTTTTAATGGAAACCATAAGTGAAAACGATACTTTAATCCATCTAGCCGCTTATATAAATTTAAAGAATGATAAAAAGGAATTAACAGATGAAATTAATTTTCTTGGAACTAAAAGGATCGTTGATTTTTGCATAGAAAAGAATATCTACTTAATTTTTGCAAGTTCAACTGACGCCATCCTTAACCATGATTACTTGATTAAAGAACCCGAAAGTATCGATGTCAATTTATTAAATAGTTATTATCAAAAATCAAAAGCTAAAGCTACTAATTACATTTTAGAAGCTATTAAAAATAGCAAGTTAAAAGCAGTTGTTATATATCCTTCCGCAGTTATCGGCATAAACGATTTTAAGCCTTCAGCCATCGGTAAAGAAATCATGCGAGCTAGCAAACGTAGAGTATGTTTTTACTTTGAAGGCGGTTATAATTTTGTCGATGTGCTAGATGTATGCGAAACAATAATTAGATCCCTAGAAAAACAAAGCGTCGGTTCTTACATCGTCAGTGGAGAATACATCAAATTGAAAACCATGTATCAATCAATTTATAATGAGTTAAACCGAAAAGTAATCTATTTGAAAATACCTTTGTTCATGATAAAATCAGTTTCAAAAATAGCCCCAAAACTTAGAGTGATGATCAGCGCTTTGCTTTCTAAACATAATTACGACAACAGTAAAATAATCAATGAACTAAATATCGTTCCAAACCCGATAGATTGCACCATAAAAGATACTTTGACTTGGTTTATGGAGGAGAATAAATGAATGATTTAATTAAAAAATATTATTTAGAAAAACAGTTTAATTGCGCTGAAACTATTCTGCTTTCAGCTAGCGAAGAATACGGATTAAATATCGATGAATCTACGGTTAAAATCATGAGTGGTTTTGGTGGCGGAATGTTCGAAGAGGATCTTTGTGGAACAGTAAGCGGCGGAGTGGCTGCTTTATCCTTAATCTTCAATGATAAAACTAAACTTGAAGAAGCTGTAAAAGCATTTAAAAACAATGTAAAAGACAATCTTAGCAGCATCGACTGTCGAGATATAAAACC
>JAVEVN010000160.1:0-2614 GCA_034005025.1 Candidatus Izemoplasmatales bacterium
GATTTCTTCTTCTTTGATTTCATCGCTATCATATTCAATCAGCAAGCTATCATTAGCATAATTTACATTGACTTCATTGACGCCCTTTGTCGTTTTCAAATATGATTCAATGCTCTGAGCACAAGACGTACAACTCATACCTGATAATTTATAGGTAGTGTTTAAAATTTTCATTTATTTACTTTATATCCTGTCTTTTCGATTGCTTTGATTAGTTTTTTTAAATTTGTTTTTGATTCGTCAAATTCAATTTCTACACTTCTATCAGATAATGAGATGTTATAACTTATAATACCTTTAGTCTCTTCTAAGCCTTTTTTTACTGTATTAACACAGTTTTGGCATTTAATGCCTTCTACTATAAAAACTTCTTTTTTCATAAAATTCACACCTTTCTTATTACCCCCTATATGGGGGGTATATATATTATAACATTCATAATAAATCATTGTAAAGTAAATAGATATATTTTTTTTGATCTATGAGCATATCATTTGATTTTATATACCCTATGGGGTATTATATTTATGGAAAAAGGAGTGGTAATTATGTTATGTGAACCTTCTTTAAAAAACAGAATTAAACGTGCTCAAGGACAAATGCAAGGCGTATTAAAGATGATGGATAATGAATCTACTTGCATGGATATCTTGACTCAATTAAAGGCAATTAGATCATCAATTGATAAAGCGATTGGTATTTTAACTACTACCAACCTAATTCAACAGATTGAAAAAAGTAATGATATTAAATTGAATAATATTGAAGAAGCCTTAGAGTTAGTTATTAAAGGAATTAAATAGGAGTTGAAATTATATGTTTACATTTAATATTGAAAAATCAGAAAAAAAGGATATTTTTGAGACAGTTAACCTATGGGATTTAATTATAGTGGGCGCTGGTCCTGCGGGATTAAATGCGGCTATTTACGCTAAGAGAAAAGGTTTAGAAGTAGGGATTGTTACTGAAGATATTGGCGGACAATTGCATAACACTTCTATCGTTGATAATTATTTGGGTTATACAAATATTGAAGGAAAAGATTTAGCTAAAGAGTTTAACGATCACGCTAAAGCTTTAGATATTCCCATATTACAAGGAATAAGAGTGAAAAATATCGATAAGGTAAATTCTTTATTTGAAGTTAAACTTTCAGATGGTAAAGAGTTAAAAACAAGAACGCTGCTTCTTACAACCGGAGGAGCGCCAAGAAAACTGCAAGTCAAGGGAGAAGATGTTTTTGCTAATAAGGGAGTATCTTATTGTACTACTTGCGACGCTCCATTCTTTAAGGATAAACATGTGGTGGTTGCTGGAGGAGGAAACAGTGCTGCGGAAGCAGTTTTGGATTTAGTCCCTTGGGCTAGCAAAATCACCGTGGTACATAGAAGTTTATGGCGAGCCGATCAAATTTTATTAGATAAACTAAAAAATATTGATAAACTCACAGTTCATTTGAACACACAAATTCTTGAAGTAATTGGTGATTTTAATATGAAAGGGTTAAAGGTATTAGATAAGGTTAAACAAGAAACTTATCAAATAGACTCCGATGGCTTATTTATTGAAATTGGTACAATCCCTAATAGTTATTTAGTAAAGGATTTAGTTAAGTTAAATGAAAGACAAGAAATTATCGTCGATAAAAATCAAATGACGAGTCTTGAAGGCTTATATGCTGCCGGAGACGTAACAGATAATCAAGAAAAACAGATTATCATCTCGGCTTCTGAAGGAGCTATAGCAGCTTTAGCAATAACAAAATATTTGAACAAATTTTATAAAGGAGAATAAAAATGGAAAAGTTATTTAATAAAGATTTACAAAAACAAATTGGAGAGTTTTTAACTCATATGAAAAATAACGTTACTTTAGTATTGTTTATCGGAGAAAAAAATTGCGAAACTTGTGAACAAACAAAAATGTTATTAGAGGAAGTCTCTGAACTTAACGATAAGATTACTCTCGAAGTAAAAGATATCGTTAAAGATAGTGATGAAGCCTTGAAATATGGAGTAACCATGGTTCCGAGCTTCGTGATGTTAGACAATGAAGGTCATTATCAAGGTGTTAAGTTTAATGGAATACCTGCAGGGCATGAAATCAATTCATTCTTGTCGGCTGTAATCGATATGTCTGGAGCGGAATTCATCAAAGATAAAGCGCTTATTGAAAGAATTAAAAAGATTGATAAACCTGTTAACATAAAGGTATTTGTGACTTTAAGTTGTCCACATTGCCCAGGCGCGGTATCTAACGCTCATCGTTTAGCGATGCTTAATGCTAATATTGAAAGTGAAATGATTGAAGCGCAAACATTCTATGAATTATCAACTAAATACAGTGTTTCTGGAGTTCCTAAGATTGTTATTAACGAAACTCATGAATTAGTTGGTAATCAACCAATTGAAGAGTACTTAAAAACCTTAGAAAACTTATAATAATTTAAAATGTTGCGACTTATTTAACCGATAAGTCGCTTTTTTTATTATTTATTTTATCTTTGCCCAGTTTAATTCAAAATTGGATTGTGCTATAATACTTTTTAAAGTACAAATCATTTTTTTGGGGAGGATAAATATGATTTACGCAATTATTTTTAGTATTGTCATTT
>JAVEVN010000017.1:0-11704 GCA_034005025.1 Candidatus Izemoplasmatales bacterium
AGATAAAACAATTGATTTAAAACTAAAACCTTATGGGTTATCTACTTTAAGAAGAACTCATTTTGATAAAATAAGTAAATAGGAGAAAATTTATGGATGTTTTTAAAAGAAATAATTTAATTTATTCGACTCTTTTAGTTTTAGGCATAACTGTCTTTATATTTTCGCTTTCACTTCTAGCTAAAAATTCCGATGTATTTATTTTTTGGGGTAATGAAGCAAGAGAAGCTGAAGCTTTAATAGCCAATATAAATATTAGAAATACCGATAATTTTAATTGGACTTTTATTTTTATATTTACTGTGGTTGTATATATTTATTTTCAAGAAATAAAAAATAAAAATTATCGTGGTATCGCTGCGGGGCTGGCTTTATATGGAGTGCATTGGCTATATGAAATCATCAATGCAATAATTCAGTCTTCTTCAGGATTTGCATTGTGGACAGTCTCAGCGGAAAGCACTTCATTTATGCTTTTAATTGGGGTTTCTTGGGAATTATCTATGATGTTTGCTATCGCTGGTTTAATCATGTCAAAACTTTTACCGGAAGATAAAAACTTAAAGATTTTAGGCATTAATAATCGGATATTTTTTGCGATTATGAACGCCGCTTTCTTTAGTGTTTTTGAGATATTCTTAGCAGGAACACCAGCGTTTATTTGGACATATTCTTGGTGGGGTTCAATACCGGTATTTATCACAACCTATATCCCTTTCTTTTTAGCAGCATTTCTAATCTATGACGCTAAAAATAAGAAGAAGATAATATTTATTGCTTCAGTATGGGCTTTGGTTTTTTTGCTTTTAGTTACCCTTATACCATTAGGCATTATTTAAGAGAATAGGGAAGACTAATATGATAAAGATCGGTGTAATAGGAGCTGGTAATATCGCTAATAGGTTTTCAGAAGCTGTTCAAAAGGGTAATACTGGCGGCTTATTAGAAGCCATAGCTTCAAGAAATATAAAAAAAAGCTATTAAATATCAAAAAAAATATGGTTTTAATAAAGCTTACGGAGATTATCAAAGTTTATATTTAGACAAGGATATTGATTTAATCTATGTAGCGACGCCACATGCATTTCATTATCAACAGATGATGGAAATTCTTGATTACGGTAAACATATCATCTGCGAAAAGAGTTTTACATTAAACGCTTTACAAGCTAAAGAGGTATTTAATAAAGCCAAAGAGAAGAAGTTATTTGTCATGGAAGCGATGTGGACAAGGTTTTTGCCTACCATTATAAAAGTTAATGAATTGATTAAAGTAGGCATAATAGGCGATGTGAAATATTTAACGGCCGACTTTAGCATTAGGGCTATAGTCAATAAAGAACATCGCTTAAGAAATTTAAGTTTAGGTGGAGGAGCTTTATTAGATTTAGGTATTTATCCTCTAACTTTAGCTAAAATGATCTTAGGTAAATCTAATAATTACTCGCTTGAGTATGAATTAGATGAAATAACCGGTGTAGACATCCGCGAAACTATAAAACTTGAATATATAGACTCTTATGCGATTTTAAAATCGGGGTTTAAAGAAAAATTACCGGAAAAAGCAGTTGTCTTTGGTACGAATGGTAAAATAGTAATTAATGAATTTTATCAAGCGACAAAAGCTGTTTTTTATGATAAAGATGATTCAATGATTAAAATAATCCATAAACCTTTTGAAGTTAATGGATTTGAATATGAGATAAAATCAGCGATTCAATCAATTGAAGATGGATTAATTGAAAATAGTATAATGCCGCATCAAGAAACAATAGAAATCTTAGAATTGATGGATGATTTACGAAATAAAATGAATTTAAAATATCCTAAAGAACTTATTTTAAATAAAGAAAAATAATTTTATAGCAATCCGCTTTTTATGTAATGAATTAATTAAAGGATGTGTTTTTATGAGAAATAAATACAATCATAAATTTAATATTTTAAATCTTTATGATGCGACAGTTAGAGGAATGCGAGCTTTGCCGCATTTGATTTTTAATCGCATAAAGAAGAGAGTTGATAATGATCTGATTGAAAGATTAATGTTGGCTACTACCGAAGTGAATGGTTGTGAATTATGTTCTTATGCCCATACAAAGATGGCGTTAAAACAAGGATTTAGTCAAGAGGAAATAAATTTCTTTTTTAAGCGGATCTAAAGCCCATGTGAAAGAAGAGGAAAATATTGCAATTTTATTTGCGCAACACTATGCAGATACTAAAGCAAAACCTAGTAAGTCAAGTTATGAATTTCTTGAAGAAACCTATGGTAAAAAAGAAGCAAAGATAATGGTTAGAGCAATACAAGTAATAATGATGGGCAATATTCAAGGAATACCAATAAGTGCTTTTATATCGAGACTGAAAGGCAATTCTTATGAAAATAGTAGTTTGTTTTATGAATTGTTGATGATTTTATTTACTTTAATTGTTTATCCTTTCGCTTTGGTAGATGCAATTTTAAGATCGATTTTTCGTTTTCCAGCGATCCGTTTTGAAAAATCTACAACAGAATAAGAATATCTGTTTTAATTATTTTTTAATTTAAATTAATTGCAGTTTAAAATTTAACAAAGAAGCATGAAAATGCTTCTTTTTTGTTAAATAATTTTAGTAAAAAAATTAATAGATAATTTTTATTAGTTCTTTTATATATTTTTTCTGAAAACTTGAATTTTTTAATGACCAAATGTCTTGATTATTGTTATTTCCTAACAATTGAATAAATAATGGGATCGCGAAACTAGAAAACAATAACAAATATTTAACTTTTAAAGTTTCCGGATCATCTGTCTTGGCTGTTTGGGCTAATTTGCTATATATTTCTTTTGTAAAAGGAGAGTCGGTAAAGAATTCTTTAATTAAGATATGAACATTTTCATCTTGGTATTCGTTTTGCATAAATAAGTAGTTTATAATTCCGATATTTTCTAATGCAAAAGTATAAGTTAGATTAAGAATTTCTTCAATAGTTTCTTCATTATCTAAATTACGTTTTTCAATATCATCAATAGTGGTCTTTAAAAGTTCTTTTAACTCATTAACAATCTCCCGCAATACTAGATTTAGTAAATTTTCTTTCGAGCCAAAATGGTAGTTTACGGCTGCGATGTTTATATAGCAGTCTTCAGCGATATCTTTTATTGTGAAATTACCTTTTTCTCTCAATAATTTTTCGGCCGAATGAATAATTTTAAGTTTTATATCTTGGTTTTTTTGCATGTTTCATACCTCCCAATCATAATTGAAATTATGTTTTAAACCTTATTTCAATTGTGGTTTCTATATTTATTATAGTTCATTAAATATATAATTAAAATAGACATTTGAAATATATATTTAAAAAGGAGGTTTTATCAATGAAAAAATTATTAACTCAAAAGGGTAAATGGATTACATTGATAGTTTCATTTTTATTTTTGGTGATATCGATCATTTTTGCTTTTCAAGTAAAAGTAAATTATGATATGACTGAATATTTAGCAAACGATTCTGAAACTTCAAAAGGTTTGATTGTTTTAGACGAGACTTTTGGTAATAACGCTCTTGTAGAATTAATGGTTAAGGATATAACGATCGAAGAAAGCTTAACGATAAAAAATAATATTAAAAATATTGATGGTGTATTGATTGTCTCATGGTTAGACGATTATGTAGACCCTTATTTGTATGAGTATGTAGACCCTAGCATAGTTGAACAGTTCTATAAGGAAAATAACGCTTTATTTCAAATAGTTTTAAAAGGAAACACTTATGAAACATACCATGAAGATACCATAAAAGAAATAAATACTTTACTTGAAGAAAAAGAAAGTTTTATGAGAGGAGAAGTGCTAGAAAATATTGAAGCGAGAAATATAGCAGAAAATGAATTGATTAAAATTATATTACTAATCTTACCTATTTGTTTTATTATTTTAATATTCGCTTCACGTTCCTGGTTAGAACCGCTTTTAATTCTCGGCGTTTTAGGCGTGGCTGTAATTTTTAATCTGGGGACAAATGCTTTATTGCCTAATGTAAGTTTTATTACTTTAACCCTTTCATCGGCTTTGCAGCTTGCTATCTCCTTAGACTATTCGATATTTTTTATTCACCGATATTATGAATATCGAGATCAAGGCCTTGTAGTCAACGAAGCGATAAATTTAGCTTTTAAAAAATCTCTTCCAGTTATAAGCGCTTCAGCGCTTACAACTATGGTTGGTTTCTTGGCGCTATTGTTTATGCGTTATAAAATCGGAATGGATATTGGTATAGTTTTATCTAAAGGCATTTTCTTTAGTTATTTAGCGACAGTTTTCTTATTGCCGGTTGTAATTCTCATAACTCATAAACTACTGGATAAACTGAGACACAGACATTTTATGTTTAACTTATCTAAGTTAAATCCGATATTAATTAAATTTCGGTATCTTTTCATTGGATTGTTTATTATTTTACTAGGATTAGGAGTAGTTTATCAAAGTAAATCCGAATATTTATATGGATCAAGCGAATACTCCGGTGAAGATTCGATTATTTCAAAAGATAAAATTGAGATTAAGGAGTATTTTGAAGAATATAGTTCTGTGACTTTATTGTTGAAAAATTCAGATAAAACTCAAGAATTAAGTTTACTGCAAGAACTATCCAGTAATGAACATATTAAAAAGATTGACGCTTTATATCTTGTTATCGACATTAACACTCCTCCGGAATTAATTCCTGACTATATTTTAAGTCAATATGTTAGAAATGATTACACAAGAATAAGCATTTACACTGATTTATTGACAGAGAATGACGAGATGTTTGAATTTGCTAGTGATTTAAATAATGATGTGGATAATCTTTACGATGATTATTATATCTTGGGTATGATATCAAGCACTGCAGAAATAAAAGATATGGTTACAAAAGACACAATGCTCGTGTTTGTTTTGAGTATCTTATTTATAGCTATTATTTTATTTATTATTTTTCGTAATATCCTGATTCCAATAATCTTATTATTGGTCATCCAGTCAGCTGTGTGGTTCAACGTTGGCTTATTAGCTATAAACGACAGGACTGTAGTATATATAGGTTATCTTGTTGTCTTTGCTTTGCAATTGGGCGCGACAATAGATTATGGTGTTTTATATGCTAGCAGGTATATAGAATATCGAAAAAATCATGTAAAAAATGATGCGATGTACAACAGCATAAAAAATACCAGTATACCAATTATGATATCGGGAATTGTCTTAGCAGCAGCTGGATTTACTGAAATGATTTTTTCTGATATAAAAGTGGTTAGTGACATAGGTTTATTAATTGGTAGAGGGGCATTATTAAGCGCTGGTTTTGTTTTGTTTTTCTTGCCATGCATAATTTATATATTTGATAAGGTAATTATTAAAAAAGAGAAAAAATGAATAGTAGTCAAATGATTTTTCTTTATTAATATACAGCTAAATATTAGATACTTATTATGCTTAAAAAATATTATTTTTTTTCTGATATGGGCTTTATTTTTCATATATAAAGAGTAAAATAAAACTATAAATAGATAAGGAGGAGAATTCTATGAAAAAAGTTTTATTAGTTTTGCTTCTAATGGTTGTTTCAATTGTTTTTATTGGTTGTGACAACAACGCTGAAACTGGAGATCCTGAAACATTGATTATTCAGTTCGTTCCAAGTACCACTATTGACTCAGACAAGTTGACTTTACTTAAAAATTTAGAAGAAATGTTAGAAACAAGATTAGCCACTGCTGGTTATGATATCAACGTAAATATTGGTGTCGGCACAAGTTATGCTTCAGTAATTGAAGCGATGGTATCCGGACAAGTTCATGTCGGATTCTTGACATCTCAACAATATGCATATACAACTCTTGAATTTCCTGGAAAGGTAGAAGTTATTTTAACTTCAGTAAGAAATGCATATGAAATTCAAATTGATGATGATGGAAATGAAATAACAGACAAAGCTGCTCTAATTACTGCTGCAAATACTACTGGGTATAATGCAGCAACTACTTCAGAACACAAAGTAAGTTCATACTACTCAATGTTATTGGTTAGAACTGAAGACTTAGCTGAATATGAAACTAATGGACTTGCTGCATTAGCAGGTAAAAAAGTTGCTGTTCAATCAACTACTTCAGGTTCAGGATATGTTTATCCTTCTTTCCTACTTTATCAAAACGAACTTGAATTTGTAACAGGTACACCAAACGCTGCTAATGGCGAAGTGCAAGCAGTTACGATCGGTGGTCATCAAAATGCTGTCTTAGCATTGTTAAATGAAGATGTTGACGCAACATTTGCTTTCTTTGATGCAAGATATTCAACAGACTCTTATACTTCATGGCAAGATGCAAACCCTGGTGTAAATATTTATGATTATACTAGCGTTGTTGCTTTAACAGATCCTATCTTTAATGATACTATATCAGCTATAACAGGCTTAAGTGATGGATTAAAAGCAGCTATTCAAGATGCATTTATCGATATCATTGGAACTACAGAAGGACTAGAAGTTCTTGCAATTTACAATCATACCGGTTATATGGTAGCTGTTGATTCAGCTTATGAATCAGAAAGAGAATTATATCAATTCTTACATCAAGACGAAGAATAACATTTAATATTTAAACTCGGAGGTATATGATGATTAGATTTGTTGATGTCAAAAAAACTTACCTCAACGGAGTTCAAGCGCTAAAAGGTGTAAATCTGGAAATAAATGATGGAGAATTTGTAGCTATCATCGGTTTATCTGGAGCTGGAAAATCAACTTTATTAAGATTAGTAAATAAAATGATCGAGATAACTTCTGGCGAAATTTATATTGACGATGTAGAGATTAGTTCGATTAAAGGTAAAGATTTGCGAATGCTAAGAAGAAGTATTGGCATGATCTTTCAATCATTTAATCTAGTTAAAAAAATGAGTGTTTTTAATAATGTTTTATCAGGTAGAGTGGCTTACCACTCTACCTATAAAACTATATTTGGGCTATTTCCAAAAGAAGAAAAACTCTTGGCACTAGAATCATTAGATGCTATGGGAATTTTAGATAAAGCCTTTATTAGAGCTGACCAATTATCTGGTGGGCAACAACAAAGGGTAGCTTTAGCAAGAGCTTTAACTCAAGAACCCAAAGTTATTTTAGCCGATGAACCTGTTGCGTCATTAGATCCTATTACTACTGTACAAGTAATGGATGACTTTTTGAAAGTTAACAAAGAATTTGGAATTACAATAATAGCTAATATGCATCATGTTGATTTGGCGTTAAAATACGCAACAAGAATTATCGGTATAAAAGATGGACTCGTTGTTTATGACGGACCGGCTTCAGAAATCAATAATGATAAACTTGTAGAAATTTATGGTCGCTCACTTAAACACGATGAGATACTAGGTGATCCTGATGTCGAAGTTTGAGATATCTAGTGGAAAGACAATAATTAAACCATTTAACAAAATTTGGATAATTCTTGGTGTTGTAGTCACTTTATTAATTATTTTTTGGCAATTTATAACCTACGACACTTCTTTGTTTAACTTTGGTGAGTTAGGGGTTATTTTCAAGCAACTGTTTACTCCTAAAAATACCAATCTTGAACAAAGAACTTGGGCAGATTACTTTGAATTCATGTGGACTCTTAGAGAACCGCTTTGGATTACTATTCAAATGAGTTTAGGTGGTACGATAATAGGTTCAATATTCGCTATTCCAGTAGCGATTTTTGCATCTAGAAATATTTTTAAAAATAAATATATTAACGCTCCATTTAGATTTCTTATGAATCTAATAAGAACTATTCCTTTAATGTTGTTGGTAATCATTGGCGTTGCGATGGTAGGAACAGGAGTTTTATCAGGAATCCTCGGATATTCAGTGTTTTCATTCGGTATCATGGCTAAGATGTTTTATGAGGTTATTGAAACGGCAGACATGAATCCTTTTGAAGCTCTTGAATCAACTGGCGCTAATAAACTTCAAGCTTTTAGTTATGCGATAGTACCTCAAGTTTTCATTAGTTTCGTTAGTTTTTTATTTTATATTTTTGAATTAAATATTCGTGCATCAGCAATCTTAGGATTTGTCGGTATCAATGGTATTGGTGAAGCAATCAGCGTTAATAATCTCTACAATTATGATAGAGTCGGTGCGACTGTTATCGTTCTATTCGTTTTTATTCTTTCACTTCAATTAATAAACAGTTATATAAGAGGTAAACTAGAATGAAAAACGTAGAGAAAGTATTAAGTAAAAAACCAAAACGCTGGCTGATAAATCTTATCTTTGGTATTGCATTATTTTTAGCTTTATTTTTATCTTTTCAAGGCTCTACAATTAATCTCATTAGATTATCAAGTTTCAAATACGCTCTTAGAGACATGTTTAATGGTTTCGCAGAGATTAACTTAGAATTTTTACTAGGCTATGGGACATATAGATTTGTTGAAGGAATTACCTATATGGCTTTACAAACCTTAGCTATTGCTTTTATCGGAACCTTTATTGGCGCTATATTGGCGTTGCCGATAAGTTTCTTAGCTTCAGAAAGAATTGTCGGAAAGAAAGCCGCTAAAATCGGTATTACCTTTATCACTATCATCAGAGTTTTTCCGGAAGTTATTTTAGCTTTAATTATATTAAAAGCCGTTGGGATGAATCCTTTAACTTGTGTTATTGCTATTGGAATTCACTCGATTGGAATGCTCGGAAGAATGTTTTCTGAATCAATCGATAATATGGATTATTCACCGATTGAAGCTTTGGATGCCGTTGGGGCAAATACATGGCAAAAAATTAGGTTTGGTATTCTTCCGCAAGTAATTCCTGAATTAGCTTCAACGACTTTATATCGTTTTGATATTAATATTAGATCAGCATCAGTTCTAGGTGTTATCGGTACCTTAGCTGGTGGATTTGGGGCTTTATTGCTTCTAGCAGGGTCTGAACCTACTAGTCAATGGGATACAATAGCTGCTCTTCTAGTAGTTATTATCATCATGGTCTTAATCGTCGATTCAATATCAGCTTACTTAAGAAAAAAACTAGTTTAATTTACTATTTAATATTTAAGCCTCTTTTCTTTGCGTAGTCTAGAAAAGAGACTTTTTATAATTATTTATTTGGAGGTAAAAAATGAAATATAATAATCCTAAAAAAATTAACTTTAAGATTTCAGAAATATCCTTTGGCGCATGGCAATTAGGAAATAACTTTGATTTTGATCGAATGCAAGAAGAAGACGCTATTAATTTAGTCAAAAAAGCTTATGATAATGGTATTACTTTATTTGATACAGCGCCAAATTATGGGAATGGTAACAGCGAAGTTCTGTTAGGTAAAGCTCTTAAACCTTTTAGAGATAAAGTATTTATTAACTCTAAATTCGGTCATGACGATTTAGGCAACACTGATTTTTCTGTAGAAAGATTAGAAAAATCAGTAAGAGAAAGCTTGTCTAGATTACAAACTGACCATTTGGATAGTGTGATACTACATAATCCTGGAAAAGAAATGCTTTACGGCAGTCATCCGATTTATGATGAATTAAAGAGACTTAAGTCTTTGGGGTTAATCAAACATTTTGGGGTCAGTATCGATTGGCCTGAAGAACTTGAAATCGTCTTAAAAGAAAACAATATTGATGTCATTGAAGTCATGTTTAATATTATTCATCAATCACCGAAAGTTTGGTTTGACGAAATAAAAAAGCAAGGAATACTTTTGATGGTAAAAGTTCCTTTAGATTCAGGCTGGTTAACTGGAAAATATACCAAGGATACTATTTTTAAAGGGATTAGATCTCGTTGGACAAAAGAAGTTATCGAAACTAGATTACAAATATTAGGTAAAATAAGAGAGATTGTCGGTGAGGATTTAGTAAATGCAAGCTTGCGTTTTATTCTTAATTTTGATGCGGTTAGTTGTGTTATACCGGGAACGAGAAATATCGAACAATTAATGTCTAATATCGCTGTAACAGATTATAGTTTAAGTAGTGAAAAGCAAAAAGAATTAGAACTTTTATATGAAAATTATATTAAAGATCAGTTTACCCCTTGGTAGTTGAATAAAGGTTGGTAGATAAACTATATTCATAATTTACATAAGATATAAGATAAATAAAAAAGAAGAATTTTTCACAGAGAAATTCTTCTTTTAATTTATGTCAATCGATAACTTTATAGTTATGTTGTTCAAATTTTTTTATTAGTTCTGAAATCTCAATTTTTCTAAAATTGCAACCTTTTCTTAAACTCATCATTCGTCCAACGGTATTTAGCATTCCCGGTTTAATAATTTCTGTAAAACCTAATTCGAACATAATTTCTTTTATGTCTGGGTGCTGTTTTATCAACTCGTAAAGATTCGTGTCAAGAGATATTTCTTTCATGTATTATCCTTATCAAAAAGCAATATTTTTTTAAGAGAACTTATCATAGAAGACATTGCTTTCTTTGATATTATGAGCGTTAAGAACATTTATACAAGCGTTTATCATCCCTGGCGAACCGCAAAGATAAGCTTCTGAATCGCTTAAATCACCACAGTATTTATCGACAACTTCTGTTATTAAGCCAATATCGCCTTCCCAGTTATCTTCAGGAAGAGGGTCAGATAAAGCTGGTATATATTCGAAATTAGGAAACTCTTTTGCCAGTTCGACGAATTCTTCAGTATAGTAAAGATCTTTTTTTGAACGAGCGCCAAAGAAATATTTGACCTTTCTTGGCATGCCTCGATCTTTTAAGTAATGAAGTATTGATCTAATTGGAGCTTTACCTGAACCTCCGGCGATACATACAATATCGCGATTGGAATTTTCTTGTAAGTAGAAGTTTCCGTAAGGTCCGGTAACGATAACTTTATCGCCTAATTCTAAAGCTCTATGAACGAAAGTAGTAGCTTTGCCTTTAGGGACCATTCTAATGATGAGTTCAATCTCATGCGTAATCTTTGGATTTGAAGCGATTGAATAAGCTCTGATTATATCAATTCCTGGAACTTTAAGTTGAGCGTATTGACCAGGTTTAAATTCCATTGAATCGGGATTGATAAATTTGAATCTTACCAACTTGATATCATAGGTTAAATCTTCGATATTGATAACTTCACAAGTATATTCTTTCGCATAAAGCAAAGATTCCGGTATCGATATTTTAATATCTTCAGTTACCTTTACTTGACAGGACAATCTAACGTTATCTTTTCTTTCTTGTGCGGACAAGAAAGGTTCTTCCATCGGTTTAACATCGCCGCCGCCTTCAAGAACTTGAACTTTACAAAAACCACAAGTTGCTTTTCCACCGCAAGCAGAAGGAATGAATATTTTATTGTTTGATAAGATGTTAAGTAAAGTATCTTCACCTTTAACAGGGATGATTTTATCATTGTTGATGGTGAGGGTTTTTTCTTTATTTCCGCCAAGAGCAAAACTAGCTAGAATAAGTAAACCTGTTATCAATAACAATAATCCGATTATTATGATTGGTATATAATAATTAACTGCTAAAAATATATTCATAATCAATCCTCCTTTATATTATTGATAATCCAGTAAAGCCAATGAATGCTAAAGATAAAATTCCTAATATAATAAAAGCAATTGCTTTACCTGATAATCCCTTAGGCAGATTAGCGTATTTAGTTAATTTTTGTCTTATTCCCGCTAATAATATAATAGCAATCATCCAACCTACTG
>JAVEVN010000018.1:0-11652 GCA_034005025.1 Candidatus Izemoplasmatales bacterium
GCAATTCAGCTAAATCATCATCGCTTAAAGGAGAATCATCAGCTTTTTTTACTACTAAACGATCGGGATTTGTATAACTAAAATAAAAATTAGTCAATTCTACTGAAGTGTTTGTTACATTGATATAACCAGCATAAGATAATCCGACAAAAAAAGCAAAAAACCAAAAAACAATTACCATTAATATTGTCTTTTTTGGTACAGATAATAAGTTCTGAAGAGAAATCTTTAATAAAGATGAAAATGATGCTTTGTATTCTTTATCATCTAATTCAGGAAATTCCCCTTCATCAACTTTAACCATGGTCTGATCTTCAACTATCTCACCATCATAAATTCTGATTTTTCTAGTCGCGAAACTTTCAACTTGGGAAAAATCATGAGTAACCATAATTACTAATTTATCTTTAGCTATTTCAGCTAAAAGTTTAATTATTTGTTTAGCTGATTCAGAATCAAGATTACCTGTAGGTTCATCAGCGGCGATTATCGGACAATCTTTAGCTAAAGCTCTAGCGATTACAACTCTTTGTTTTTGTCCACCACTTAATTTTGATGCTTTATGATGCACATGAGTTGAAAGTCCAACTCTATCAATTATCTCTAAAGCTCTATTTTTGATTTTATCTTTAGGATAACCTGATAAAAGCAATGGCGCTTCAACATTTTGTAAAACCGTATATGAATCGATCAAGTTATAATCTTGAAAAACAAAAGCTACATATTTCTTTCGATAATTCTCTAAATCGTTGATGCTATAGTAAGATGTTTCTTCTCCGTTGATATACATTTCACCGTCTTCATAGGTATCAATACCGCTGATTACGTTTAAAAGTGTAGTTTTACCTGATCCGGATTCACCAACTACAGCAACAAACTCATTTAAGCGTAACTCTAAATTAACTTTTCTTAATCCCAAAGCTACAACATCATTAGAATTGTAATATTTTGAAACATTAACTAATTTAATCATAAGCAATCTCCTTTTCAACTCCATGCAAATTTATTATAACATTAAATGTTATTTTTATAATAATTATAAAAAAAATAGCTTTGATTTTATTATCAAAACTATTAATTTTATTAAATTTCAAAAACCTCTATTTGGTTTTTACCTTTTTGTTTAGCTTGATACAAAGCTTGGTCCGCAAAGTCCATCAAGAGCGAATAAGTTGATTTCTTTTTCGGTGTATCTGTATATATTCCGATACTGACAGTCAAATAAGGATTTACTTGTGATTTCTCATGTTTTATCTTCTTGACAGCGAGTGATTTAGATATTGATTTAGCGATTTCTTTCGCTACTTTTAAATCGCAATTATAAACTACCGCAACGAACTCATCCCCACCAAATCTAGCAACTATTCCTTCTTTATTTTGAATGGATTTTTCTAAGATTCTCGCTAATTTTTTTAATGCTTCGTCGCCAACTAAATGACCATAAAAATCGTTATATTCTTTGAAGTTATCGATATCAATAATCATCATCGTCAGTTTAGCTTTGTTCTTATAAGCTCTCGAACAAACATCTTGGGCAAAATCATCAAGTTTAACCCGATTGGCTATTTTCGTTAAACCGTCAATATTGCTTATCTCTCTAACCTCTTTGTTTATCTTCTGTAATTCTTTAGTTGCTTTTTCTAATTTTTCAGTTTTTTCTTGTAATTGTTGATTGATTTCTTGGTATTTACTACTTTCTTTTATAGCATCCCAGCCTTGAACTTGATAGTTTAAACTTAAAAGTAAATGTTGCTTTTCTTTTTGCTCTTTTACTTTTCTTGCCTTTAAACTAAGGTTATTGTACTCGCAAGCTTTTTGATAATCTTTCAAAGCTTCATAAATTTCAACGAACAAATCATAAATTATTATGAACAATCGATAATCTTGTAAATTATCTAGCAGTTTTAAAGCCGTATTTAAGTTTATAATCGCTTGATCATAGTTGCCTTTATTAAAATTTAACTGTGACAAATCCTTATAGAGCCTCGCTTGAGAAATAGTTTCATTTGATTTTTGATAGACTTTTAAGGCTTTATTAAAATATTCTTCTGCTTGATTAAATTCTTGTTTTTCAAGGTGAATCAACCCCAAATATCTAGTTGAAAAGCCTTCGATGATTTGATTATTTATCTGTTTTGATATGGTTAAACTTTTATTTAAATTCTTAAAAGCGGAATTATAGTCTTTTGTTTCATAATTAGAAACGCCAATATTCGCTATTGCGTACATGCTGACTCTGACAAAATTATTTTTTTCACTAATATTAATGCATTGTTCATATGATTTTAATGCTTTTTTGTGATCGCCTAACTCGCGATAAAGTTCTCCGATGTTATTTAATATCATCGCTTGAGGCTCAAATCTATTCAACTCTTCACAAATTATAAGTGCAGATTGGAAATAGTAATATGCTAAATCATAAAGTTTTAAATAGAGATGAATATTCCCCAAAGTTGTATGAGCTCTTGATTGAATTAATAAATCGCTTAAATCATCATTTAAGCTCAAAGACTTCTCCAATCTTTCCATCGCGTCGATTATCTTTCCTTGCCTATATAAACTTTCGCCAAGATAAAATAAGGAATGAACTTTTCCTTTCAAATAATCATATTCATTGGCTAATTCTAAAGCTTCTTTAGCAGCCTCATAAGCAGCTAAAGCATCTTTTGCGGACATGCTGTCAGCAAAACTATTTAGGTCATCGATTTTTTTGAAAAATTTTAATAATTCATCAGTCTTTTTTACCAAATTTATCAGCCCCATAATTCATTATAGAAATATTTTATCACATTTACATTGAATAAATACCGATTTATAATTTTTTTAAACAAAACAGTCTAGAAATCTCTAGACTGTTAAAATTTTTATAATACTTCAACATCTGTAAAATCCAATTCCATTGAAGTTTGTCTTTCGAACATTTCAATAAGAACATGAATTTTACCTTTATCTTGATCGATATTTTCAACAGTAACTGTTTGTCCTTGGAAATTACCATTGATAATTCTAACTTGTTGACCAGGTTTAACGTTGAATTTTTGAACTTGAAGCATTCCGCATTTTTTAAGAATTGGATTAATTTCATCCGGTTTTAATGGAACTGGCTTAGTTCCACCACCACTACTTCCTAAAAATCCTGTAACTCCCGGAGTGTTTCTAACAACGAACCATGAGTCATCTGTTACAATCATTTCAATAAAGACGTAACCAGGAAAAATCTTAACGACTTTTTCTTTTGGATTTTTATCTTTTTTATCTGCAGGAATTATTTCTTCAGGAATCATAACTTGAAAGATTTTATCTTCCATGTTCATGGATTCGATTCTTCTTTCAATACTAATTTTAACTGAATTTTCTAAACCAGAGTAAGTTTGGACTATATACCAAAGCTTTCTTTGGCTGATATCGCTTGAATTCGTCATTTTCTATCCTTAGAGCCTGTAAATTAGTTTGAATAGCGGATCCAAGAACAAACCGTAAACTACGAATAACAACATCAAAAATACGAAGAATGATAATACTCTGGTGCTATTAATAGCTAATTCTTTGCTTGTAGGCCAATTTACTTTTTTCATTTCCGCAATACTTGGTTTGATAAACGGAATTAATAAGTAGATTAGAACTAAAGATCCAATTAAAACCAAAAATACTCCAGTTAAGATTCTTTTAAGCGGTGTATTGAAGAAAAAGTCAATTACAGCATACCCAGAATTACCTAAAACTTCTGCTAAAGTCGGTGTAGCTGAACCAAATCTTCCAATTAGAATATATACTCCGTATAAAATCAATACTGGTGAAAGTATAGCTAGTAACCAATTTTCAAATTTATATTCTTTTTTAAGAATAGCCATAACTTTGCCTTCGCTTCTTGGTTTTTTATCAACAACAGGCTTAGTTACCTTTCCATTATTATTATCTTTTGCCATTATATCCTCCTACTTACCCTCTTTATGGATAGTATGTTTTTTGCATTTTTTACAATATTTTCGAACTTCGAATCGAGTCGATTTTTCTGTTTTTTTAACTTCATAATTTCTTGATAAACATTCTGTACATATTAAAACTGTTTTATTTTTCATTATATCAACTCACTCGCTTTATTAAATTTATCAAAAAAAGTGATAAAAGTCAAGAAAATCATGTCATTAAATGCAATTTAATTTTTTTCTTTATTCTATCTAAAGCATTATAGATTCTTTTTTCATCGCAGTTAATAAATTTAGCACATTCTCTCACTGTTCTTTTCTCAATAATCTTAGCTTGATAAACTTCTTTTTCAAATGAAGAAAGACTGTTTAAAGCATTAAAAATTTCCGAGTCAAGAAAATATGTTTTCTCATTTTCTTTAACAATAAAATCGCAGATTATCGGTAATTTTTCGATTTTAAAATTAATATACCTTATTTTTTTGCCCTTATATGATATTAAAAAGTTTTGTAAGTTTCTTTCGTAATATCTGGTAAAAGTTTTATTGAACTTTTCGTCAAACCTCTGAATTGAACGATATAAAACCATCAAAGCTTCTTGATAACAATCTTCAAAATCATTGACAAGGTTGAAATATTTAATTTTTTTCGCAATAAGAAATTGATACTTATCAACCATGAAATTAAAAGCTTCTTCATCGCCTTCTTTAATTAGGTTGATAATCTCAAAATCATTATAATTGCGAAATATCATTCTTTAGCCTTTTCGTTTCCTTAGAATTTCAAAGATGATAATTCCAGCGCTGACTGATGCATTTAAACTATTTATCTTTCCAGTCATGTTGATTTTTACATTAAAATCGACAGTGTCTTTAACCAACCTAGAAATGCCTTTACCTTCGCTACCAATAACTAAACAAAGCGGCTTGTCAACGAACATTTCCGTATAATCTGTTTCAGCGTCTAAACTGGTCCCAACTGTCCAAAAACCCAATTTTTTAAGCTTTTCCAGGGTATTTCTCAAATTTGTTACTTCAACTATTTTCATGTATTCAATAGCCCCAGAACTAGTTTTAGAAACCCCTCCAGAAACCTTAACAGATCGGTTCTTTGGTATTATTATCCCATTAACACCCGCTGCTTCTGCAGTTCTTATAATCGCTCCAAAATTATGGACATCAGTTATACCATCAAGCATTAGAATCAAAGGATTCTTTTCAAATTCAATTTCTGATAAAAATTCTTCAAAATTATAAATTTTATAGTCGTCGATTTCTAAAATAATTCCTTGGTGGTTACCCATAAAACTTTTTTTAAATTCATCTTTAGGAAGAACCTTTATTTCAACATTTCTTCTTCTTAAAATATTAAAAAAATCGGAATTAGTATTTTCCATGATATAGGCTCTTATAACTGATTTTTTTGAATCGATTACTTCTTGACAAGAATTTTTGCCATATATTCTAACACTCATATTATCACCACTTATAGTTTAACATAAAACTAATCGATTTCTTTTTGAAAGATTCTATCATAATCCCAAGCTTCTTAAACAATTTTTTGAGTTTCTTTTTCAATAGCTAAAACTGCGAAAGTCAAAATATTTTCCAATCTCTCAAAATCCTTTTTTAAATAAAGATAACCGATGACCGCTTCAAATCCCGTAGACATGTTATAGGTCTTAACATCGGCATTTTTCGGTTTGTGAGTTGCATTTTGATTTCTTCCTCGTTTATATATTTTTATTTCTTCTTCTGTGTAAAAATCATTTAATAACGCCGCTGCCGCAATCGCTTGATATACTGATCCTGTATAACCGATTGCCATATTATGAAGATCGTTAACCAAAGTATAACCTTTACTTAGACAATAATCTCTAATCCACATTTCATAATATGAATCGCCGATATAAGCAAGAGTTAATCCATTATAAAGAATCATATAATGGCTCTTTTCATCAATTCATCTCTTAGTTCATCAGCTAAAGCAAAGTTTTTTTCTTTTCTGGCTAGCTGCCAATCTTTATAAATCTTTCTTTCTTCATCGTTCATAGGTTTTTGCTTAATCATTAAACCTAAAACTTCTGTCATATAATTAATGGCGGATAAAAGTTCATTCAAATATCGTTCTGTAACTTTTTTCCTTAAGCTCAAATTGATTATCTTTATTAATGATTGCATTGAGGTAATAGCATTAGCGGTATTGAAATCATCAGACATCGCACTATTAAAATCATTAATTAAAGATGAAATTTCCTGATCAGAAATAAGAATTCTAGAATTAAGAATATTATTTAAATCTAAAATTAAAAATAGCGACTTAATAGCTGATTCTAGTTTTTGCCATTCTTTTACATACATTGCAAAAGCATCTTCATCGTAGTTAAGAGGTGAACGATAATGAGTACTTAAAAGAAAATATCTTAGTGGCATTTTCTCTTTGACATCTTTGACTAAAACAACATTACCTAAACTCTTGCTCATCTTTTCATCTTTAAAACTAACTCTACCATTATGCATCCAATACTTAGCTAAAGAATGGTGGTGAAGCGCCATAGATTGGGCTATTTCATTTTCATGGTGCGGAAATTTTAAATCCATTCCACCGCCATGAATATCAATTTGTTCATGAAAGATATCATCAATCATCGATACACATTCAGTGTGCCAACCCGGCCTTCCTTGTGAAAATGGCGAATCAAAATTCAATCCCACTTCAGTTTTTTTCCAAAGCGTAAAATCTAAAGGGCTTTCTTTTTTAGGATTGATGTCAACTCTACTTCCGGAAATTAAATCTTCAATATTTCTATTGCTCAATTTACCGTATTCATCAATTTTTTCAACCCTAAAATATACATCACCGTCAATATTATATGCATAACCTTTTTCTATTAAGTCATTGATAAAGCTTATAATAAATTCCATGTATTCAGTAACTTTTGGTTTTAAATAATCAGTCTTACAATTTAGGGATTCAAGATCATTTAAAAAAGCATCGATGTACTTCTGGCTAATTAGTAATTCACTGCTATTTTCTTCGATTGCTTTTTGAATGATTTTATCATCTACATCAGTAAAATTTGAAGCAAATTTAACAACATAACCTTGGCTTTCGAAAAACCTTCTAACCGTATCAAAAAAAACCACAGGTCTAGCATTGCCTATATGGATAAAATTATATACTGTCGGTCCACAAACATACATATTAACTTTATTTGGATGAATCGAATTAAAATCTTCCAATTGATTTGAATAAGAATTAAATATTTTCATATATTCTCCCTCTAATTAAAACATAATAATTATAGTTGATTAATTGCTATTTTTCAAGTTAAATCCCTTATTTGCTAATCACTAAAGTAAAAGACAAATAAAAGGCCACAGCTATTTGTGACCTTTTATCAATTTTTACTTTTTTGTTTAACTAACAGTTACTATAATCTCACTATATTAGCAGCTTGAGGTCCTCTATCTCCATCAACTACGTCAAAACTAACTGCTTGACCGTTTTCTAAAGATTTGTACCCTTCGCCTTGGATTGCTGAGTAGTGTGCGAAAATGTCATTTCCCTCTTCATCAGTGATGAAACCATAACCTTTTTCTGCGTTAAACCATTTTACTGTTCCGTTCATTTAAATCTCCTTTATATATTTTAATGCTAACTTATTATAACGTTAAATAAAAATAATTGCAAGTCATATTTATTGATTAAAGTTCACTAACTCCTAGAAAATTGGGCTAAAGAGGTTAAACCAACCTTGAATAATTTTCGATAAAACACTTCTTTTTTTCCAAGATTCTAAACTTATATTTATTGATTTTGTCAAATCATCATTGAATGAATTCACTAAATTTTTTACTGCCGAATTTTCAAAAATACAAGTAACTTCAAAATTTAAATGGAAGCTTCTTGGATCAATATTTACTGTACCTACACTTGCAAGTTCATCGTCAATAATTAAAATTTTAGAATGTACAAATACTTCATCATACTCATATATCTTAACTCCAATCATTAACAGTTGCTCATAGTAAGATTGGGTAGCTAGGCCGACAGCGAAGTAATCATGTTTTCCCGGCAAAAGCAGCTCAATATCAACCCCAGACTTTACTGCAACTTTAATAGCCGCAAATATTTCCGGTTCGATAATTAGATATGGCGTAACGATTTTAACCGATTTTTTTGCGGATGTTATCATTTTTAAATACACATCTTTAATAAGTCCGTTTTCAAAGTCTGGCCCGGATTCAATAACAGAACAATATCCTTTAAAATCTTCTTTTATCTGACTTCTTTTTTTATCTAATACTTTTCCGGTTATATAATACCAATCTTTAATGAACACATTTTTTATTCCTGTAACACCATTACCCTTTAACAACAAATGAGTATCTCTCCAAAAACCAAACTTTTTATCTTGATGATTATACTCATCTCCTAAATTTAGTCCTCCGACAAAGCCAACAGAATCATCGATTACTATCGCTTTCCTATGATTTCGGAAATTAACATTTGAATTAAATAACGAAATTGTTTGCGGATCAAAAATACCAATTTTAACTCCAGATTTTTCTAGTTCTTTCATGTACTTATAATCAAGGTGTTTATTTGAACCAAAATGATCATAAACCAAATAAACATCAACGCCTTTTAATGATAAGTCTTTTAAGATGTTTAATACTTTTTTTCCAATATTATCATTTTTAATAATATAGAACTCCATAAAAATATATTCTTTTGCTTTCTTTAATTCCTCAATCAATCTTGGAAAGAATTCATCGCCATTATCAAGCACTTCTACATAAGTATCGTCTTGATATATCGATCTTCCTGTCGTTTTTCTTATATACTTAAATATTTCTCCATGCTTATACGCTGCGTAGTGAGGTAAAGTATTTTCTTCCAAACCAAGGAAAGCTTTTTGAGCGATTAAAGGCCTAGTTTTTTCAAAACGTCTAGTTTGGAAATCTCTAGCAAATAAATAATATAGAAAAACTCCTAAAATTGGATTTAATACTATTATTAGAAGCCAATAACTTTTGTTATAAGCATAAGTAGGTTTTAATAAAATTCTCCCGACAACTGTTAGAGCTAAAAACCAAAAAATCCCTGTTATCACATAAAGGACTATTTCTTGATGAATTATCGATGCTACAGAAGCAAAATAAGTTAGTTGAACCAAAGTTATGGTATAAACAAACAATAAAACCACAGCTAAGGCTATAAGCATAAATATTTTTTTCATATTTTATCTCCTAAATACTAGAAATATTGTACCATATTTAGCCTATATTGTACATAATGACCAAGCAAAATAAAAAATCACTGAAATTACTTTCAGTGATTTTGTAGGATTAAATTTCAACAATTTTTGCTTTTTCAGCAAATTTCCTAACAGAATTGATTGCTGATATACAACTGCTTTTTTGAGGATAAGTTTCTCCCGTTAAAATCAATTGATTAGTTGCAGAATATAGATTGAATTGATAGCGATCCTGTTTATCTTTAGCGACAGTAAAGCGCTTTTCAGCAATTGCGGTTTTAATAGTTTCTAAGCCTTGTTTAGCACTTGCTTTTGAAGAATATCCACTTGAAACAAAAAGCACTTGGGCATTGTTAGCTTTTAGTCTGACATAATATGAATTACCTTCTTGATAAATTTCATATTTTCCGCTAGCATTTGCTTCAATTTTTTCAAATTTAATCAATTCTTCTCTAATTTCGTCTTCTGGAATCTTACTGATAGTATCAATCTTAATCGTCTTATAAAACTTTTTAACGGATTCAACGGCTGATTGAGCTTGCTTTACGCCTTTATAGAATTCACCAACCAATATAACTCTAGCTTTATTAGCGTTATATAAATGAAATTGAGAATAATTGCTTTTATCGGTATAAATTTCAAAAACTCCAGCTTCAACATTTTTCTTAAATGTTTCAATTCCCGATATAGCGCCTTTATCAGTGGTATAAGGCATCGATACTGCAAGTATTTCACCGTTTGAAGCCTTTAATCTGTATTTATAGTGACCAGCTTCTTTATAAACTTCATACTTGCCGTTATACTTTAAAGTCTCTTCTTCTTTAGTTTTTTTCTTTTCAACAATCTTCTTAGGTTTTGCTTCTACCTTATTGGAAGGCATGACAAAATTTTGTGTTTCCTTTTTTGTCGGAGTACTCATCGGAGCTTCGTCTTTTTCATAAGCTAACTCTACGGTTGATTCCAGCGGTCTATTAGGGTTTATTTTGTGCGGAGTAGTTGGAATTTGCTCCGGTTTATTTTTTCCTGAGGCACCTTTTTTTACTTTGTTCTTATTTTTTTTCTTTAAAAATCCAAACATTTTTTATCACCTCTTTTATATTATCATTATACCAAAGTTAACATAAAAATTAAACTCATATACTGTTATATATACTTTAAAATAAAAAAACACAGGTTGTGGGTTCCTGTGTCTTTTATTTTTGGCATTTTAACGTTTACTAAATTGTGATGCTTTACGTGCTTTTTTAAGACCGTATTTTTTACGTTCTTTAACACGTGGGTCTCTTGTTACTAATCCAGCTGGTTTAAGAATTTTTCTGTATTCTGGGTTAACTTCCATTAAAGCTCTTGTGATTCCTAAACGAATCGCACCAGCTTGTCCGATTAAGCCGCCCCCATTAACATTTACGGAAATATCAAATGTGTTTTCATTATTAGTCAATACTAAAGGTTGTGAAACGTCTAGTCTAGCTAGTGCTGATGGGATATAGTCATTGAACTCACGTCCATTAACCGTAATTTTACCATCACCAGGTCTTAATATTACTCTTGCAACTGAAGATTTTCTTCTTCCAGTTCCGCGATACATAACTGATTTAGCCATCGTTTCCTCCTATCCTTTGAGTTCCATAACAACAGGTTGTTGAGCCTGATGTTTATGTTCTGCTCCTGCATAAACGAATAATTTTTTGTACATTTGATTTCCTAGTTTATTCTTTGGTAACATTCCTTTAACAGCTAACTCAACCATTCTAGTTGGTTTTTCAGCCATTAATACTTTAGCCGTTTTTTCTTTTAATCCTCCTGGATAAGTTGAATGAGTATAATATTTTTTATCATCCCATTTATTTCCAGTTAAAACTATTTGATCAGCATTAATAACGATAACGTAATCTCCGCAATCTACATGTGGTGTAAATGTCGGTTTATGTTTTCCTCTTAAAACTGAAGCTACTTCTGTAGCCAAACGACCTAATGTTTGTCCAGCCGCATCAACAACGAACCACTCGCGTTGAATTGTATTCTCATTTGCCATGAATGTTTTCATTTTATACCTCCTTAAATTTTTTAAAGAGCTAGTGGGCTATAAAATAAAAATGTACCTTTAATATCATACCACTAGAGTAAAATTAAGTCAACAAATATTCTCTGCAATAATAAATTCTTTTCTAGCTTACTTTATCTCCAGGTTTCAACTCTTTAGAAGCCTCAATTACCCTTAGTTTCCCATCCCTTGTTTCACCAGCTAAAATCATACCTTCGGACATAATGCCTCTTAATTTGACTGGCTTTAAATTAACGATTACCAAGACATTTTTACCGATTAAATCTTCCGGTTGATAGTCATTTGCTATTCCTGATACTATTGTTCTAACCTTATCTAAAGTATCGATACTGAAAACCAAAAGTTTTTTAGCGTCAGGATGAGCTTTTCCTTCTAAAACTTTTCAGATCGGAAGAGCG
>JAVEVN010000161.1:0-2579 GCA_034005025.1 Candidatus Izemoplasmatales bacterium
CGAGAATAACCAGGGTCACCTTGGCGTCCAGAACGACCTCTTAACTGATTGTCGATACGTCTAGACTCATGGCGTTCAGTCCCGATAACGGCTAAACCGCCAAGATCAACGACTCCTTCGCCAAGTTTGATATCGGTACCTCTACCAGCCATATTAGTAGCGATTGTTACCGCATATTTCTGTCCAGCATTAGCGACTATTTCCGCTTCTCTTTCATGTTGTTTAGCATTTAATACGTTATGTTTAACTCCGTTTTTCTTTAATAATGATGACAAAAGTTCCGAACTTTCAATGGAAATCGTCCCAACAAGTTGCGGTTGTCCTAATTTATATCTTCTCGTAATTTCTTCTGATAAAGCTTTGTATTTAGCTTCCATAGAAGCAAAAATTAAATCATTATCGTCAATTCTAATAACCGGCATATTTGTCGGTATTTCAACAACCAACATATTATAAATATTTCTGAACTCTTCTTCTTCAGTCTTAGCCGTACCGGTCATACCAGAAAGCTTAGAATACATCCTAAAGAAGTTTTGGAAAGTTATGGTAGCTAATGTAGTGGTTTCTTTTTTGATTTCAACTGCCTCTTTAGCTTCCAAAGCTTGATGCAGCCCTTCTGAGAATTGTCGTCCATGCATCAAACGGCCGGTAAATGAATCGACAATTATAACTTTGCCGTCTTGAACTACATAATCAACATCTTTAGTCATGATGAAATTAGCTCTTAAAGCATTATTTATATGATGGAGTAAAACGACATTATTAACGTCATAAAGGTTTTCTAAGTTAAAGAACTTTTCCCCTTTTTGGATACCTTCTTGAGTTAAATTTATCGTTTTATCTTTAATATCTAATTCATAATCTTCTTCGGTTAATCTAAGAACGAAATAGTTCGCTTGTTTGTATAAATCAGCGGTATTTTTAGCGCCACCAGAAATAATTAAAGGCGTTCTTGCTTCATCAATCAAAATCGAGTCGACTTCATCGATGATAGCAAAGTTTAATTTTCTTTGCACGATATGTTCTTTATAAATAACCATATGGTCTCTTAAATAATCGAAACCTAATTCATTGTTAGTGGAATACAAAACATCAGATTTATAAACCTCACGTTTCTCTTCAGAGCTTAATTCACGAGTATTCAATCCGACTGTAAGTTTTAAATACCTAAACAAATCGCCGATTTCACCTTCGGCTTCACGTCCAGCCAAATAATCATTAACTGTAACGATATGAACCCCTTCCCCAGATAGGGCGTTTAAGTAAGCTGGCATAACAGCGGTTAAGGTTTTACCTTCACCGGTTTTCATCTCAGCGATATTACCTTCATGGATAACAATCGCACCCATAACTTGAACCTTAAAAGGCGTCATATGTAAAACTCTAGTTGACGCTTCTCTTACCGTTGCATAGGCTTCAATTAATAAATCGTCAAGAGTTTCACCATTATTAAGTCGAGTTTTAAACTCATCAGTTTTTCCGACTAACTCTTCTTCGGTTAAAGCTTTATATTCACTTTCTTTATCAAGAACTTGTTGAGCCATTTTTTCAAGCCTTTTCAAAGTTCTTTTATTAGCATTAAATAATTTAAACAACATCTTCACCTCTTTAATCTTCACCTTATAATAATATCATTTTATCGCCATTTATTCAATAATTTATGCTTTATCAATAAAAGATTTATTGAAACTTTTTTTAAGCAAAAATAAAGCATTGAGCAAAATTACTCAATGCTTGAATTTTAATATGCTTTGGCGTAATAGACTAGGTGTTTAGCTTTTTCTTTACAAACAGGACAAACCTCACCGATTGATTCATCTTTCATCGGCATGCATCTAGCGGTTGCTTGAGTGTCTTCTTTGACCTTATCTTCGCATTCTTGTTTACCGCACCACATCATTTTAACATAACCTTGATTATCTTTGATTATCTTTTTGAATTCTTCATAATCATTGGTTTCTTTGGTATTATTATTGACGTTTTCTAAAGCTTTTTTATACATTTCATGATGAATATTTTCTAACATTTCAGGTATTATAGTTTCAAGTTCCGTTAGATTAACGGTTATTTTTTCGCGATTATAGCGCTTAACTAGCACAGCTTGATTATTTTCAATATCTCTTGGGCCAATCTCAAGTCTTAAAGGAATACCCTTCATCTCTGATTCAGCAAATTTCCATCCCGGAGTTTTATCTGAATCGTCGATTTCAACGCGGATATTGTTTTTAAGAAGCAAATCCTTAATTTCATTAGCTTTCTCAAGAACGCCATCTACATGTTGCATAACCGGAATGATATTAACTTGAATAGGAGCTAAATAAGGCGGTAAAACCAATCCTGAATCATCACCATGAACCATTATAACAGCACCGATTAATCTTGTTGAAACGCCCCATGATGTTTGATGAACTTCTTTGACGATACCGTCTTTATCTTGAAAATTGATATTGAACGCTTTAGCAAAACCAGTGCCTAAATAATGAGTAGTACCGCTTTGAAGAGCTTTTCCGTCATGCATTAGCGCTTCAATACTATAAGTATCGACCGCTCCAGCAAATTTCTCTTTTTCAGTTTTTTTA
>JAVEVN010000162.1:0-2577 GCA_034005025.1 Candidatus Izemoplasmatales bacterium
TGATGGTTTTATTAATAGAGAAAATCTAATGAGGAATGTCGGTTGCCTTGGCAAAAGAAAATTTATCTCTGACCCGGCGATTGTTAAGCAACTAAAACATACTCTTTAAGTCAATAAATCTATAGCGGTTATTTACCCAGAAGCTAGATATTCTTTAATTGGAACGACAGCTATCTTGCCCGATAGTTTAGGTAAACTCGTTAAACGCTTTAAATACCCAGTTGTTACATTGATATCTCACGGACATCATTTACATCATCCTGTTTGGAACTTAAAGAAAAGATGGGTTAAAACTAAATCAGTTATGACTTATCTTTTATCAAAAGAAGATTTAGAAGAACTATCCGTGGAAGAAATTAATGAAAGAATTCGTGAAGCTTATTATTATAACGACTATGAATATCAAGTTAATAACAATATTAAAATTAAAGGAAATGATCGAGCGTTAAACTTACATAAAGTTCTTTATCGTTGTCCTCATTGTTTGAGTGATAATACAATGAAGGGCGAAAACAATAACCTTACATGTACTAATTGTCATCATAGTTATTACGTTGATGAGTATAATAGATTAAATGAAGTGAAAAGTGAAACTGTATTTAATTTCATTCCTGACTGGTTTGATTGGCAAAGAGAAGAAGTCAGAAAAGAAATTGAAAAAGATGAGTATAATCTTGAAACTGAAGTTTATATTGATTCCTTGCCAAACTCAACTGGTTTCTATCGTTTAGGCAAAGGGAAATTAACTCACAATAAAAACGGATTTTTACTGGAAGCCGAATTTCAAGGTGAAGAGTTCAAAGTTACTAAACCGGTTTTAACTAATTACGGTGTTCATATTGAGTATGAATATTTCGGGAAAGGTGATTGCATTAGTTTTTCAACTAACAATGATACCTATTATCTGTTCCCAGTTAAACAAGATGTTCCGGTCACTAAGATTCATTTCGCTGTTGAAGAACTTTACAAAATAGCAAGTAAAAAGCCTACTCACAATGAGTAGGCTTTATTTTTAATAGTAAGCTATATGACCTTGACATCTAGTTTCAGTTCCAACCAGATAATGATTATTATTTTTTAAGATTATTTGTCCATTTCCGAATCCACCAATTCTTTTTTCAATCAAAATATCATGTCCATGAGTCTTTAAGTATTCGACGACACTATCAGGGAACTTCGTTTCTAAAGCAACAGTTTTTTCCTGATCCCATCTAAATCTCGGTGCATCCAAGGCGGCTTGAGGATCCATCTTAAAATCAATCATGTTCATGATTACTTGCAAGTGTCCTTGCGGTTGCATAAATCCTCCCATAACGCCAAACGGACCAATAGGTAAACCGTCTTTCATTAAGAACCCTGGAATGATAGTATGATAAGTTTTTTTAGAAGGCATTAAACAGTTATCATGATTTTCATCTAAAGAGAATGTATGGCCTCTATTTTGCATAGAAATACCTGTATCATCGATTACTATTCCACTACCAAATCCCATATAATTGCTTTGGATGTATGATACCATATTACCTTCTTTATCAGCGGTAGCTAAATAGACTGTACCAGACTTCTTATAATCGATCGGACTATAGATTTTAGCACTTTCTTCGATTTCTTTTCTTCTTAAAGAAGAATATTCATCGCTTAATAAATACTTTGGATTCATCTTCATAAATCTCGGATCAGTAACATATTTCATCGTATCGCTAAAAGCAATTTTGATCGCTTCAATTTGTTTATGAAAAGTTTCTGGATCTTTATAATCAAATTCATCATTTTTTAAAATATTCATTGCCATAAGTGCTGTAATACCTTGGCCATTAGGCGGAATTTCTAAGACATCATATCCTTTATATTTGCAAGAGATTGGCTCTACATATTCAACCTCATAGTTTAACAAATCTTCTTTGTCAATAAATCCTCCGTGTTTTTCCATAAAAGAAACAATTTTATCGGCAAGATAACCTTTATAAAAACTATCGCTATTGGTATAACCTATTTCTTCCAAAGTCTTGGCAATCATTTCATTCTTAAAAATATCGCCAGCTCGATAAAAATTATCACCATTTTTAAATACTTCAAAGAAATGTTTATACTCAGGTCCTTTATTTTGTTCTTCATAATGTTTAATAGCATATTCGAAATACCGACCAACATTATGACCGATAGCATAACCTTCTCTGGCAAGATTAATTGCTGGAGTTAACACTTCAATCAAGCTTAAATTACCAAATCTTTCAATCAAGCTTGCCCAGGCTTTAGGAGTGCCGGGAACAGTAATAGGAATTACACCATATTTAGGCATTTCTGTATGATTTAAATTTTTGACTTTTTCAATTGATATGTTTCTAGAACTCACGCCTGAGGCATTCATTCCATAGATTTTATTCTTAAAATAAATAATTGCAAAAGCATCGCTGCCGATACCATTGCTGCAAGGTTCAACAACAGTTAAACATGCCGCCGTTGCAACAGCCGCATCAACTGCATTACCACCTTTTTTAAGTATTTCAAGACCTGCTTGAGCTGCCAAGCCTTCTGAAGTAGCGACTACACCATTTTTTGCTCTAGTCGCTTGTTTAA
>JAVEVN010000019.1:0-11610 GCA_034005025.1 Candidatus Izemoplasmatales bacterium
TCTAATTTCATTTCGCAGAAATTGATTAATTTATCAACTTCAGATTCATTGATATTTTGGTCAGAAGTTAAGAAAAGTGCGTTTTTGATGACCACTCCTTTTTTATCAGCTAAAAAAGGCAATGTCATCGCATTGGTAACTGCATTATCCAATCCGTCTTCTTCACCATCATATACTTCAACCATCGATAAATCGATTTCGTTTTCCTTAAAAACCAAATCGGTTTCTTTTTTTATTCGGAAATGATCTTCTCCATAGAATAAATAACAATTTCTGTTCACTTATAAACCATCCTTAAATTCACATTAACCTATTCTATTATACCAAATAAAATAGAATTTGTGCATAAAGGCTGGTTATAAAATAATAAGTTTTCTTCTTTTGCCAAAATAATAGTTTTCAATAATATGAAAATCCCCAACTGGCAAATAATAAAATGTAATAGTTCCTGATTCGTCTGTCCTAAATACTTTAATTTTCTTAAGCATTAATCTTTTTAAAACTTCTTCATTGGGATGAGAATAATTGTTCTCCCCAACTGATATAAGAGCATATTTAATATTATAATTATCGATAAACTCAAAAACAGATGATGTGTTTGAGCCATGATGCGCAACCTTTAATATATCGATATCAAATAAATATTTATTCATAATTTCCATTTCAACTTCTTCTTCAATATCGCCAGTGAAAAGCCAATTATCATTGCCGATTAATCCAAATAAAACTATCGAGTTATTATTTTCTTCTTGAAAATGATAATAGTTCAAATTTATGAAATTGATATCGCCACAAATAAACTCATCATCTCGATTTAAGATAATCTGCGGAAAGTCGCTTATTATAGGGAAATAACTATTTACAATCAAGTTATTTACTTCAATATTATTTAAGATATCTATCGCTTCTCCATAATGATCTTCATGCTGGTGAGTAATGATAAGATAATCTAATTCAGAGATATTTTGATGTTGGAAATAATTTATTACTGAGTTATAATCATCAGTTTTTCCCGTGTCGATAAGCATGTCACAATTTCTACTATGAATATGAATTGCTTCAGCTTGATTGACATCGAGCATTCTAACATAGGTGAGATTATTGCTTATAGATAATTCTACTAACAAGAATATTAAATACAAAGATATCAACTTAAGAAATCTTTTAATATTATTTTTTATATTAAGAAAAATAAAATACATAACTATCCAATAAATTAACTTGTTGAAATCAGAAGGAAAATAAAAACTTAAATAATAGTTTCCCTGATAAGAAAAATTAATCAAATTTTCAAATCCTTTGATTGCCAATATGAATAGTTCTTCTATTCCTGGTATAAAAATAGTTATAAATGCTAAAGGCAATATAAGAAAACTGACTATATAAACAAAGAATACATTATAAATAATATTTAATAAACCAAAACTACCGTTGAGTTCAATGATTAGCGGAAGACTTACTAGATTAGCTAAAATACCGATCTTAAATACTTGGAGAAAGGATTTATCACTCTGCCAGATGTTTTTCCCAAGAATAATCGAAAAACTTATTAGAAACGATAAAACAAAGCCGATATTATAAACATAATAAGGATTCACTACCAACAAGAAAATCATGATGAAGCTCAACAAATCAGTTTTAGTGAAATAACGCTCATCATTAAAAAATAAAGCTACAGTTAAAAGTGAAGCTCTTAAAATTGAAATTGTAAAGCCAGTGATTATATTATAGATTAGCAAAAGCCCACCAATAATCAATTGATGGGTTTTCTTTTTTAAATAGAAACGATTTAAAATAAGATTTATAAAAGCGATGATTAAACTCAAATGCATTCCCGATATTGCAAACAGATGTGAAATACCTATTTTGTTGGTTTTATCTGATAAATCATCACTTAAATCATCTTTTTGTCCAAGGATGAATAAATTTAAATAAACAGAGGTAGTTTTTGAAAATCTCTCATTAATAAACTCTTTTAATTTTTCCGGTATTTGTTCAATCGCAAATTCCCTATCATAAACTTCGATATTCTCAATTCTTAACTGACCTTTAATATTATTAGACTTTAAGTAGGTTCGATAATCGAAGTTTCCATCAATATTTTTTTGGTCAAAACTTAATAATTCAGAATCAAACCGAAGCTTCATGCCTATTTCATAATTTTTAGGATTATCCAAATAAGCATGATATTTCCCCTTGTTTTCAATCAATAGATAATTTTCTTCAACTCCGATTACCTTTCCAAAATTGATTGCTTCTGCTTGAAAAAAGAAAGTCTTTATAAACATCAAAGAAATTAATAAAAATGAAAATATCAATAAGTTCTTGCTTAACTTAAAAAGATAAATAAATTCAGCTATTAAAAGTATGATCGCTAAATTCGAAGTTTTAGTTAAAGTGAATAAAAACAGGACAATCCCAAGATGGATAAACTTTGAACTCTCAGACAGTAATATCGTCTTTAATTTGTTCATAGATAGTTTCTTTTATTCCGGAAACATTCATAATCTCTTCTTTAGAAGTAAAATAACCATTGGCAATCCGATAATCGATAATTCTTTGCGCTAGAATTTCGCCGATTCCGTTTAATCTGGTCAACACATCTAAAGAAGCTGTATTGATATTTATCAATTCACCATCATTATAGATTGGTTGATAATCATCAATAACAATAGCGGGAATATTAATAACGCTTCCGAGGATTAAAGTTTGATTGAAATTTATCGCTTCTGAGTCAGCTAATTCCGTTAAGCCTCCAGCCAAAGTTATCATCTCTAAAACCGTTATATTCTCATCGACATAATAGACATCTGGATTTACAACTTCTCCTTTTATCGAAACATAAATTTTGTTAGTCTCAATTATTTCTAAGATTTCAAAGCTATCACCGTTATTAACGATTGTTGACTGATTGATTTTTGTTAAATCGGCAGTCTCTTTTAATCCTCCGGCCAAACTAATAAGTTCTCCTAACAAAGACCCCTCATCTAGAGTGTAATAACCAGGAGAGATAACCGCTCCATAGATATAAGCTGTTATTTTTACAGATTCGGGTATACTTGGTATTTCTATTAATATGCCGTCATATACAAGTTGCGACATATTAATATTATCGATGTCAGCTTTTTCAGTTAAACCACCCGCGATTTCTATAATTTCAAATACTCTAAGATTTGAATTTACCAAGTAAACTCCAGGATTATTCACTTCCCCCTTGATATCGACATAAATTGAATCACTGACATTTTCTTCCACAAAGGAATCCGTCATTTTAGGAATAATTGTTAAGCTATTTTTTATAACCACTTGAGCTTGATTTATTCCTGATATATCGGCATTTTCCGTTAAACCACCTGCTTTGTCAATAAGTGTTTTTAAGATGGTATTTTCCTCTATTTGATAGACTCCAGGAAATCTTACTTCACCTCTTATCTCCGCAAAATATTTCTCAGTTTCTTCAGTTATTATTTCTGTTTGTTCAACTTTTTTTATCTCGTAAACTTCTTGGGTTTCCGGACTTCTATTAAAATAAAAAAAGCCTATTATTCCAATTAATACCATTCCATATGCAATATATTTTTTCATATCATTCACCTCTTTCAATAAAATAATACTTGAAAGAAACAAATTTTCTTTATAAAAAAAAGACCAGAATTTATTCTGGACTTTCAGATTTTTGAACTACATAAATTGTTCTTTCCGGAAGAGTTATTGTTTCTAGTATTGTAAAACCGACTATTCCTAAAATCTCTTCATAAGCTTTTAAATCGTGGGTTTGTTCATATATTTTAACTTCTTCGGAATTTTCATCGTCTTTAATTGTGATCGTATGAACGATACTATGTTCCTTATCGCCTTTATGACTTTCCCAATGAAAATTATATTCTTCGTCATCTTCAGTGTAACCATCGAAGGCATCGATAAATTCCACCGATAAAACGTCAAAAATAAAAATGCCATTATTTGTAATTGAGTTATAGATATTGGTAAAGCCAAATTCAACGTCTTCTAAATCAGCTAAATGATTGATAACATCCATTGAAGCAATTACAATGTCAAACTCGAAATCAATCGGATCAAGCAAATCATATAAAGCAATCTCTAAATCGACCTCTTCTTCCTTCGCTCGGTAATCAACAATATTAAGCATTTCTTCCGATAAATCGGTAGCGACAACGTCATATCCTCTTTTAGCAAACTCGATTGCTAATCTACCGGTTCCGCAACCAATATCTAACATCGAGCCTAAAGAAGAATATTTATTTACCAAATCAAGATATTCTTGATACACAACTTCATCGATAAAAGAATCGTAGAAGGTGGCTAATAAATCATATTCCATATCATGCATCTTTTAAACTCCAACTTGCTTTCTCTCAAAAAACAATTTTTCTATCTGATAATATTCTCTTTCCTCTTTATGCATTACATGAATTATAATATCGCCTAAATCAATCAATAACCATCTATTCTCATCTGCGCCTTCAATATGAAGATTTTCGCTTTCGGGAAAAGCTTGTTTTAAATGATTAATCGCCGCATGAACTTGTCTTTCATTACTGGCAGAGGCGATTACTTGGTAATCAAAATAAGGTGAGAAATCTAAAAAATCATAAATAATAATATCTTTTAATTTTAAATCTACTAAAGCGTTATATACTCTTTTTAATTTATCTGTCATTGAATCCCTCCTTCTTGGGTTTCAAATTTTTCTATTGCATCTAATGTTAACGATGATATTTTACGATTATTTTTAAGCAAGTAATCACAAGTTTGTTTCATGATTATATAAGTGGCTTTTCTAAGTGATTTCCTCGCTAAAATTCTTAATTCTTCAGTTACAAAAATTCTTGATTCTTCAATATAATCACTGATAAAAATAATCATTTCTAAGTTGCTCATATAACTTCTCCCAGAACAGTGATAAGTTATAGCGTTTAAGATGTCTTGATCTTCAATAGAAAATTTATCTTTCGCCAAACTAGCAGCGCTATATGCATGCAAACATGGTTTTACTACTGAAGTTAATTCTCTTTCATTAAACATTTTACTTGCTAAAGCAAAATTTTCTTCAAAAGAAAGTTTTTTAGTCGCATCATGCAAATATGAAGCGACTATAATTTTGTCTGAAGAAATATTAAAGATTTCTCCTAATTCAAGCGCAACTTTGGTGACATTTTTAATGTGATTAAGCCTAGCTTGATCATGGAGAAATTCTTCTGTTAAAAAATCTTCAATTCGTTTAATCAATTCATCATTTATCATATGATAGCTAACCTTGTATAGACTCCTACAACAAACGGTGCGTAAGCTTTAACGCAGAAAGGAGCTCTTAAGGTAACGAAACCTAAACCAGAGAATACGATATCGTATTTTTGGTTGTCTCTAATCCTAAATTCATGATAACGCCATTTAGGAACATCTTCTTCCTTGTTAAATGGAGGCGAGAGCAATGAATATAGTTTTTCGCAATATAATTTGTCAGCCTTAGCTGTTTTAGTTCGGTGAATATTAAGCGTATTAGCAAAATATGTAACGACTGAGATAACATCTCCAGTTTCGCCGCTGATGATATCAAGCCTAGCTAAACCGCCGAAAAATAGTGTCTGACCTTCGTTCAATTGATAAACCATCGGTTTAATCTCACGATTAGGTACAGTTAATTTATAAGAAGGTCTAGTCAAATAGTGCATGTATTGATGTTTATTAATTACACCAGGAGTGTCATAAATATAAGTCCCGTCAGTCAGTTGAAAACCAATCAAACCAATTGTGGTTTGCGGTGACAAACTTTCGGTGATTATATCTGAGGCAGCGCCCATGTATCTCCTTAGTATCTGGTTGACAATCCTTGATTTACCAACATTGGTAGATCCCACAATATAGACGTTTCTATTACCTTTGTACTGATAGATTTTTTCCATTAATTCATCAAAATTATCTCCGTATTTAGCAGATAATAAAACTGAATCTAGCACGGTAAAACCTTCGGCGTTCAACATTAATTGTAGCCAATTAAGTATCCTTGATGGTTTAACGTTTTTTGGCAATAAATCCATTTTATTACCAACTAACAAGACGTCTTCATTGCCCGTTAACTCTTTAATAGCCGGAATGAAAGAACCGGAAAAATCGAAGATATCAACTATCTTCACAATCAAAGCGTCTTCAGATTTTATTTTATCAATTACTCTCAAGTAATCAGAATTAGAAACCGTATAAGGAAAAACTTCCGAGTAGTGTCTGATACGAAAACATCTTTGACAGATTATTTCCGATGGATTCCTCGTACTTAACAATTCATCGCTAACATATCCGGGTAAATTACTATCTACGTTTTGAATTAAAGCTCCGCAACCTTTGCAAAACATTTCTGACATTCGCTTACCTCTTCTCACTTAATTTTAGTCTTTGATAAAAATCTGGATCCGTCCTTTTTAATCTTTTTAAGATATTTTTTTCTAAATGGCGATTATATTTCGTATACCATTTCTCATTACTTCTTTTAATTGCATCAACGACAATTACATAAAAACCCATTCTTTTACCGCCCAAGACATCAGTCATGAACTGATCTCCTACTAAACAAACGGTTTTAGGATCAGGATTGCCAACTTTTTTTAACGCTCGTCTAAAGCCTGATTTAAAAGGCTTACCGGCGCTATAGACGTACCGGCTTTTAACCATATCCGCAAACAGCTTAACGCGGCCTTTTTTATTATTAGAAACAATGAAAACATTGAATCCTAAACTATGAAGTTTGTCAAATAAAGCCAAGGCTTTATCATCCGCTTTTGATAGGTCATAAGGTATTAAAGTATTATCTAAATCAATAAAGATATTCTCTATACCAAAAGATGACAACTTCTCAAAATCTATTTCAAAAACATTCTTTTTATATTCGTCTGGATAAAAGTATTTTTTCTTAAAGAGCAGTTCAATCATCGTTTTCCTCCAAATACTACTTATATTATACCTAATTTATCAATGAATGTCTATTTTTTTTCAAAGGAGCTTAGATTGATAAAAAATATAGACTAAAAAATTAGTCTACATTTTAATCGATTTAGTTAATTTATTTAATTCTTTTCTTAATAACTTATAATCCGGAACGAATTTAAAAAGCTCATCATAAAAGTTTTTTTGATGATTCGCTAATTTCAAATGTACAATCTCATGGATTAAAACTGCTCGTAAATATTTAGGTTCAAACCTAGCTAGAAGCGAATTTAATTTAATTATCTTTGTCCTTGTGTTACAACTGCCGAATCTAGATTTCATCAGCTGAGATTTAAGTTCGATATTTTTTAAATCGAATTCAGTCATCTTCAATATTAACTCTTCAGAAATTATCTTTTTAGCTAAAAACACAGTTTGTGCTTTATAGAATTTCTCAAGCTTTTTTTGTTCAAAATTATTAGGCATGATAACGGTAGATTCCTCTATTTTAAGAGTTTTACCGTCATGACGTATAAGATTGAACTCCTTGCCCCACAACTCAAATATATCATTGCTGTAAAGCGGCTTTTGCGCTTTGTTTATATTATTAAAAACAAATTCTTTATGGCTTTGAATAAACGCTTCAACGTCTTTTATATTGTATCTTTTAGGAGCTGTAACTTTAATTACGTCAGCTTGAATTCTCAAATAAATATTTTTATTTTTTTTGAAAAAAACTTGATAATAAAATTCTTTATTATCAAGCATTATTTTATTCATCTACAACCTCTAAGAATTCAAGAACAAATTGCGAGGTTTTACTTGCGACGTCTTTAACAACCTCACGGTAACTCTTAGATTGTTCTGGTGCTTCAATAAGATCAGATACCCCTCTGATCGATACAAAAGGCTTATTGAATTTATGAGCGGTTAGGGCGATTGCCATACCTTCCATTTCAATCCCGACAATATTATCGACATTTCTCGAGATTTTATTGATATCGCGTTTCTTAGTTACGAATTTATCTCCGGAAACGATATTTCCCGTTAAATATTTATACCCTAAATCTTCGATAACTTTTTTTGCTTTCATAAGATAATTTTCATCAATTTCAACCAATAAGGGATCAGTTCCCATCTGGCCATAAGGCACATCATCAATCTCTGTTAAAGATACGTCGAAATAAGCTATACCTTTGGCGATGATAATATCGCCGACATTAACAGGACTTATTCCTCCTGCTACTCCAGTATTGATAATTAGTCTGACATCAAAATGATTGATGAGGATTGTCGCAGTAATCGTCGCGTTAACTTTTCCAATTCCCGATTTCACAATCACGACATTATGATCTTTTATTTTACCGACATAAAACGTTTTATCAGCAATTATCTCGGTTCTAGCAATGATCATATGTTGAAAGAAATAATTCAACTCATAATCGATTGCGCCAATAATTCCTATCATATATTTCACTCCTAAAAGTAAAAAGAGAAAAGATTTCTCTAATTATTTTACATCTACTATTTCGACAGAAAGCTCTTGACCTGTTTCTGATTTAAAACTAACTTCTTTACCTTTTTTAGATCCAATCAAGGCTTTTCCTATAGGCGATTCGTTAGAAACTTTATTTTGCATCGGATTAGCTTCTAATTTACCAACTATCGTAAATTCAGCTTCATAATTGTTATGTAAGAACCTAACAACTACAGTTTTACCCATACCGATAACTTTAGAGCGATTGTTTTCTTTAATGATTTCTGAATTCTTTAAGATATTCTCAAGCTCTTTAATTCTATTTTCAATCCTTGCTTGTTCATCTCTAGCCGCATCATAATCAGCGTTTTCTGACAAGTCGCCTTGTGCTCTCGCTTCTTTTAAAGCTTCGAGGTTTGCCGTTCTTTTCGGTCCTTTAAGCTCATCTAATTCAGCTTGAAGTTGATCAAAACCAACCTCAGTTAATTTATAAGTATTTTCCATATTTAACTCCTTTTTTAACGTTTAATATTATATCATAGTTTATTTATTTATCATAGTGATATTTAAGTTTATAAATAAGTGATTTTATTTAACTTTTCTTACCATCGAATATTCAGGAATTTTATCAAAGTATTTAATGATAATCGTTTGAAGCGGATGTCTAGCTACTTCGAGTTCATTTAATGATTCATCATATAATTTATCAACTTGAACTTGGATAAATCTTTTATCCGGCGTGTAAATTTCCAAAATATCGCCAGGTGAAAAGTAATTTCTTTGTTCAATTATTAAATGATTATTATCTTCATCATAGCCTTTAACTATTCCGACAAAATCTTTAGTCGGCATTTCACTTCTTTGATTGTAAAGTTGTTGTTCGACAGTGGTTTGCCCTTCGAAGAAACCAGTTGAAGTTTGGCGGTTTTCTGCTTTTTTTATCTCATTGTCATAAAAGCTTAAATCCTTTAACTCACCCTTATTTAAATCATCGATCAACATTCTATATGCCCCAACAACAGTTGCGATATAATGAATCGATTTCATTCTTCCTTCAATCTTTAATGAACTTACGCCTATCTCGACCAAATCTTTTATAAACTTTAATGCCTGTAAATCCTTGGAAGACATCTGAAAATCATGATTAGATGATATCAATTTATCATTCAAATACAAATCATAAAGCCATCTGCAAGTATGAGCGCATCCGCCTCTGTTAGCATCTCTTAAAACTGTATAATTAGATAAAGTACATCTTCCTGAATAAGAAACACACATGCCCCCATGGATAAAAACTTCTAGATCAGCTTTAGAAGCCGATTGAACTTTCTTTATTTCTTCAAGCGTTAATTCTCTAGCTAAAACAACTCTCTTAATCCCTTGATCATAAAAGTAATTAGCAAGCGCTGAGTTAGTTAAAGAAAATTGTGTAGACAGATGAATTTCTAAATCGGTCAAAGTTTTAGCTCTTTCAATAACAATCATGCTCGAACAAATAATTGCATCAACTTTTATCTCATTTAAATATAGTAGGTATTCGTCAAGTCCTGATGTATCGTCATCATGAAAGACGATATTCATGGTAATATATACTTTTTTATCCAAACTATGTGCAAAATCGACTATTTCTTTAATCATATTTAAATCAAAGTTTGAAGCTCTTGCGCGAAGTGAAAACTGTTTACCCCCGATATAAACAGCGTCAGCGCCATATAAAAGCGCTATTTTAGCTTTTTCTAAACTGCCGGCCGGAGCCAGTAACTCAGTTTTCATCAAGTTCACCTTTGATTTTTTCTGTATATTGATAGTAAAAACCTTTATTGTAATGGCTTTGATATTTACTTAAAAATACCGGTATAAATTCAGGGTTTTTATACGCTTTTATGCTATCAAAATACTCTTCGTCATCAAGGAAAATTCTTTCAATAAAGAAATCGTCTAATCCAGTTTTTAAATCACTAAACTCAGAAAAAGATTCTAAGGCTTTATCACGAAAGACATGAGTTCCTGATTCATCTTCAAAAATCGGATAATAACTATCAGGTCGCATCTCTTCTTTTAACCTATAACCGTCATTATTCTTAATATTGCTAAGATTAAATTCTTTATAAATATAATAATTTGTTATAAGCATTCTTTTTGAATAAAACATGTCAATAAAACCGTGTCCAATTAAAGATAGTTCCGTATATTTGTTTTTGAAGATTTTTTTTATCTCTTCAAGAGTAATCTCTTTTGATATTGTTAAACCTTTAATATTTTCTTTAGAAAAAAATTCACTATCAAAACTATTGGTATTCATCGTTCCCGGTTGATAGATAACCTTTGATTCAAGGTTAAATTCTTTAGCCATGACCAAAACCGACATATCTCCGCAAACAATACCATCAACTTCTTCTTTTTTAGCTATTTCAAGCAAATCTCTTAAAACGCTTAAATCTTCTTCATGAATCATCTTATTCATTAAAAGATAGATTTTTCTACCGACATTCTTTAATAATTTAAAATTATTAAAAGGCTCGAGAGAAACTTTTCTAACCGCTAAGGGAGTGTCAACTAAAAAAACGTCAACGCCAAGGTTGATCAATTTTTTTGTTTCAGACGTATTTTTAATTCGTGCAACAATCCTCATAAAGCCCTCTACTTCTTAATTGATATGCTTAATCCATCGCCAAGTTCGTAAATATAGGTATCGAATTCCTTATGTTCAATTAAACTTCGATTAAAACTATCAATCTTTTTAACTAAGCTTTTCAATCTTTTTTGTTCTAATTCAGAAGGATTTTCGACCAAACCATGAAAAAGCAAATTATCGCAAATAATAATTCCGCCTGTTTTAAGATTTGTTTTAAACCTTTCTAAGAACTTTAAATACTGAGCTTTAGCTGCATCGATAAAGATAAGATCAAACTCATCATTAAGTTCAACTTCCAAAGCATCGCCTAATATCAGTTTTATTCTTTTATCTAAAGAAGCTTTTTTAATGTTTTCTTTAGCTAAATTATAACTTGAAACATCTTTTTCAATACTTACGATATCAGCATGAGTTTTAAGCGCCATTAAAATGGCGCTATACCCAATAGCTGAACCTATTTCTAAAACTCGTTTAGCACGCGAAATAATAATCGTTTGAATAATCATATTTATCGCTTCGTCGGTGACTATCGGAGTTTTATTCTCTTTGGCTTGAACAA
>JAVEVN010000163.1:0-2562 GCA_034005025.1 Candidatus Izemoplasmatales bacterium
CATCATTTTGTTGAAGGAAATACAATTCTTTCAATATCTGTTTTTATAGCTACTGCAATGGTAGGATTGATTTCGATTATAATCTATCGACTAAGAACTAAAACTAAGTCTGAATCTTAGGCCACAGCAATGAAATTGTAAACAGATTGTTACATTTATTTAGTTATTAGAATATATCTTTTATATTATTTATAAAAAGCACTAATATTAAAATGCTTTTTCGAGTTTTATAATGAAAAATATCAAAAAATATTTACAAATATTAAAATTTTTAAAAATCATAATATACACGTTAAAAATGTACTATCTAAGATAGTATATTTTTTTTAACTTTTGTGATACTATAAATAATAGATAAATAATAACTTAACTTAAGAAGATGGAGAGCCTATGAATTATATATTACTCGGTTTGGTTACTGTAGCCGCATTATTGTTCGCTATATTATATAAAGATTTTGAAAAAAAACTTAAAATAAATAAAATTTTGGCGGTTAGTCTGTTTTTAATCTATCTAGTTCGCCTATTTTTAAAAGATAAAATATATAATGTTTTCAATGTTTTGCTTTATGATATTGAAACACCGATAGATTCAACATTAACATGGCTGTTTTCTCCGGGAATGACTGTTTTTATTATTATCTTAAGATGGCTTACTGTGGTTTCTATGTTATGGCTTGTAATTATGCCTTTTAATAAAACTAAAGAATTCAAGTATTTAGGAGCGGTTGTTGGAAGCTTAGTAGGGATATTGAATTTTCTTTTTTTCAAAGAGAATTTAATTGCTTTTACGGGAATAGCTGAGATTTGGTCTTTTAGATCAATCCAATTCATGTTAGAAAATTCTTTGATTCTTTTTATTGGTCTGTCAGTTCTTATCAATCTTATTAGTAAAAAAGAGTTTAAATTAGATTTTAAGAAATGGTATCGTTATTTATTTGTTATCGTTGGATCAATGTTTTCTGTTATGCCGCAATCGATACTTTATAATTTGTTTGGTAATTACGGAGAATCGCCTTTAGATTTCAATATGGAACATATTTTTGTAATTATTTTTCCAATTATCCTAATGATTTTTGTATATATGATAATGAGAAGGCAAATTCAAGAGAATAAAGACGCAGTGATAATCTATATGGCTTTTGCCGGTTTCATTCAATATTTTTCAGTGCAAAGACTCGGCCTTGCCGCATTGCCTTTGCATCTTTGTAACACAGCAGTGATTTTATTGCTTTTGGCAGTTGTGTTTAGGATTAAAAGATTCTTTTATTTCTCATATTTTGCCAATGTATTAGGAGCGATAGCTGCGATTATATTGCCTAATTATACTACTGATTTCTTCTCAATTGGAGTTATGCATTTTGGATTTAATCACATGTATGCTTTTATTATTCCGATTCTAGCTGTGGCGCTTCACACTTTTGAAAGACCAATCTTAAGCCATATGTATAAAGCTATTATGGTCTTTACAGTCTATTTCTTTACCGTTGTATTTCTTAATGCTTGGTTTAATAACTTTACAACTGTAGATTATTTCTTTACGTACAGTGACTTTCTTACAGAAATGTTCGGTGCAAGAGAACTTCAATATAATAACGTTATTTCATTCAATTATCAGGATTTAACTTTTACATTCTATTGGGCTTTCCAATTAATCTTCTATTTTGTTTTCATCTTTTTGATGTTTGCTAGTTGGTTCGTTTATGACGCTTCTTATCAAATGGCCGACCAACATCATCGTTTAAAGGAAAGACAGAAGAGGATGCGAGTCGATAAGTTAAAATTACTGGAATTATTAGATGGTAGAAAACTTAGTGAACCAATGAACCCTGGAGGCTTAGATATGATAAAAATTAGTCATTTTTCAAAAAGATATGGTCAATCAGAAAAATACGCCGTAAAAGATTTTTCTTTAGAAGTGCACGGCGGAGAAATATTTGGTTTTCTCGGACATAACGGAGCTGGGAAATCAACAACTATTAAGAGTATAGTTGGAATTCAATCGATAACTGAAGGTGAGATTGAAGTCTGTGGGTACTCAATTAAATCTCAACCATTAGAAACAAAATTAAGAATAGGTTATGTTTCTGATAATCACGCTGTTTATGAAAAGTTAACCGGTAGAGAATACATTAATTATGTCGCTGATCTATATAGAGTTCCTAATGATATTAGGGATCAAAGACTTAATGATTTGGCTAAAAAATTATCATTAATTGATGCCATTGATCAAATGATTAAATCTTACTCTCATGGTATGAAACAAAAATTAGTTGTAATCGCCTCATTGATTCACGAACCACCGGTTTGGATCTTGGATGAACCTTTAACTGGTTTAGACCCGATTTCATCTTTTGAGATTAAAGAAATTATGAGAGAACATGCTAAAAAAGGAAACATTGTCTTTTTCTCAAGCCATGTAATTGAAGTAGTTGAAAAAATATGTACTAAAATATCCGTTATTAATAAAGGAGAATTAACCGGAATTTACTATATAAACATTCTTAAATATAAAAACCTATCATTATAAGAATTATATATGATAGGAATAAACAAAAATGAT
>JAVEVN010000164.1:0-2561 GCA_034005025.1 Candidatus Izemoplasmatales bacterium
AAGATGAAATAGTAAATATTTTAACAACAACTATGCCAGAATATACTGATGTATTAATCGTTGTTAACACTGGATATACTATTATTAGTACTCTTACTGAAACGGAAGAATTTACAATGCCAGAATTATATCATCCTGAAAAGATTGCTGGAACAATGGTTTTAACATTTGAAGCTTTCTTACAATTCGTTGATAATTTTGATACATTGTTCTTCACTCAACTTAAAGCAATCGGTACATCAGCTGCTTCCGAATATAGAATTCAAGCTGAAATTATGACACTTGTCATAACTTATGTTGATGATTTCTTAGAAGAAAATGAAGCTTTATTACAAGAAATTTCTGATGTTTACACCGAAGATGAAAAAGAAGCTATGTTCCTTCAATATAAAGCTACGCTTGAAGCTGAATTAACAGCTAATGAAGTTTCATTGGATTTATCATTCTTTACATTTGATAAATTAATGGCTCTTCAAATAATCTTTGATGAAGCTCTTAATGATGCATTAGATGCTTTTGTTGCTTCAGACGGCGAAATTTTAATGATAGCTGCAGAAATGCAAGAGTATGATGATGAGTTCTGGATGAATTATGATCCTTATAATTCTGATTATGATGAACATAATTATAATATGATGATTTATCAAATGAAGATTATAGACCAAGTTATGTATCTTCTTAATTCTGTAGCAAGTGAAAAATCTCAAGCAGATTTTGAAAATGTTAGAGAAATAATTTTTGAAGTGGCTAAGATCGCTTTAAGTGATTCAATGATGGAAGCACCTACACCTGAAGAAGAACAAATGATTGATGATCTTTATGATGCTGTTGAAACATTCTTAACAACAACTACTGAAGAAGAGTATGAAATCATTCAAAGCTTATTGGCTTATTTAGATGAAGAAGATGTATTCTTAGATTTTGCTTTAGCATATGAAATTAAATATGATAATGATTATGCCGCAATACATACTGAAGAACATGGTTACTTTGTATTTGCATTCGCAATGAACAATTATGATGCTTATATGACAACTGAAAATGAAGCTAATTTTGATGCAATACTTGCTGCTATGGTTATTCTTTTCGAAGAAGATATATTTGTTGACAATAATATGACAGAAGTTCCTACTATAGCAAACGATCTATTCGATTATATCAATTCAGTTTCTGCTGAAGTTGCTGGATTCGATTATGCAAACTTAACACTTGCAAACATTGGTAGAATTCAAGAAATAATGACTGAAATAGATGCTATTGTTACACAAACTCCAACTGCATAATATTAACAACTAAACTTACTAAATAAAACAAACAGAACCATTAACAATTATGGTTCTGTTTTTTTGTTGGTTTAAGTTAAATAATAAAATTAAAAATCAATAAAATATGGTATAATTTCTTAAAAAGGAATTGATAATATGAATTTAGTTAAAACTTTCGTCAAGTTATATTACAAGAAGAAATTTAATTTTATTCTTAATTTAAATGACTTGAATTTGAATAAAGATTCAACTTCTTTGATTATAGCTAATCATCCCTCATTAAGTGATGGAATTTATGCAGCTTTATTCGCTGAAAAAATCCCTGCTTTTGTAATTGAAGAAATTTCTCTTGTTGATAAATTCACCAAGTTTTTATTAGACAATACAAAAGATTACCTTATTAAAAGAACCAAGATGGATGTTAATCTTGTTAAAAGAATTGAAGAGAAGATTAAAAACAATAATGTTTTGATTTTTCCCGAACAAGAATCTTCTTTTTTTGGAAAAAATAATAACGAACTAAATCACTCAATATCAAAACTAGTTAAACATTTAAACAAAGATGTGTTTATCTTAAAAATAAATGGAGCCTATCTTGCTAAACCCAGATGGACTAAAGAAAATGCTAAGAAAGCAAAAGTTGAATTAAACTATATTAAGTTATTCAACGGAACTGAATTAAAAGATTTAAGCGAAACAGAAATCTATAATAAGTTAAAAGAAAATCTTAAATATAATGATTTTACTTGGAATGACAATAAATCTTATTATTACCAATCTAAAAAAAGAGCTGAAGGATTAGAAAACTATATTTATGTTTGTCCTAAATGCTTAAAAAACCAAACATTATATACAAAACAAAATGATATTTATTGCGAAACTTGCGGATACATAACTAGTTTTGATGAATACTCTAAGCTAATCGGATTAAATTTTAATAATTTAGTTGAATGGGATAATCTTCAAAAAAATCAATTGCCTAATATAATTAAAAATGTAATTTATACTGAAGGGCAAATGAGTATGGTCGAATTAAAAACTTACGAAACTTTCAATTTAGGCCATTTTGATTGTGAAATATATAATGAGAAATTATTTGTGCAAAACAAAATGCAAGAATACGTGTTTGAAATTAAAAAAATTCAGAACCTTAAATTTAAAAACAAAAATGATATTTATTTGGAATACTCAAATAAGACTTACCTTTTTAAATTAAAAGATCCAATGATTTTTTATGATTTAATTAATTATTTAAGGCGGATATAATTAGTTTTTGCTAGATCGGAAGAGCACACG
>JAVEVN010000165.1:0-2518 GCA_034005025.1 Candidatus Izemoplasmatales bacterium
AATAATCGGTAAAGAAGATTCGGAAGTCTCTTGCATGATTGAAGCGACATATTCTTTATCATCATTAGGATAAGCTTTTATAAATCTGGTTTTAATGATATCAAATAGATATTCATTGGCTCTAGCAACTAAAAGATCTTTTAGTTTAATGAATCCTTGTAATACACCCATTTCATCCGCAACATAAATTATCGAAATATAATCGACATCATGAGCGTTGTTAGTCACAAAATTCATCGCTTCTTTGACGTTTAAATTACCCTTGATTAATAAATAACTGTCAGTGATGTAAGAACCGATTTCATCTTCATCATAAAGCATGATTTTTAATAGTTCTTTTCTTCTTTCACTATCAATATGCTTTAAGATTCTCATTCCAGTTTTACTTAAGGCTTTTAATAGATCGACTGCATCATCTAATTCCATTTCCTGAATTATTTTAGCTGAAGTTTTTTCTCCTAATAAATCGATGATTGTCATTGCCTCATCTTCATCGAGATACTCGATAATTTCTGAGGCGTATTCAGTGCTGATAGTCTTAAAGAAGGTTTTTATCTTTTCTTCTTCAAGTTCAATAACAACGTTAGAGATATCATATAGATGGTACTCTTCAAGCAAAGTTTCAAGGTTAGTGTTAGTTATATTTTCAAGAATTAAAGTTTGAATCTCTAGTTTATAATCATAAGTTACTTCTTTAATTTCATCCATATATTATCTCACACCTCCTTAGGCTAATTGACTAATCAAAAGACTAGCCAAACCAAAGTAAATAAGCAATGATAAGATATCATTGATGGTGGTAATAAAAGGTCCTGAAGCAACTGCTGGGTCAATTTTTAATGAATTAATTATAAGTGGAATTAAAGTTCCGGCTAAAGTTGCGACAATCAAAGAAATATTTATCGATAAAGCAATCACAAAAGCAAATTCAAAACCTTCTGAAAAAGCTTGTCCTTTAATCAAATTAAAAACAATTACCATGATAAATAATCCAACAGCTATGACAATCCCGTTTACAAGTCCAGTTAAAAACTCATTAAAAACATGTTTAAAAATCGCCTTTTTACGCTCTAATTGATTTGTCGCAAAAAGTCTGATTATAATACCTAAGCTTTGCGTTCCGCTATTACCAGCCATATTTAAAATTAACGGCATAAAAATAGCTAAGGTAGGCAAAGCGATAAGTTCAGTTTCAAAACCAGAGATAATTGAGGAAGTAATTAAATTGATAAAAAGCAAAATAACCAACCAAGGCAATCTTTTTTTAATCGTTTCAAAAACAGTTTCTCTTTCATCGATAGCAACATCGCTCAAACCGGCTAAAGATGAATAATCTTCATCAGATTCTTCATTCAAAGCTTCTAAAATATCATCGAAAGAAACAATACCAATTAATTTTTGATATTTATCGACAACAGGTAATAATAAGAAGTCGTAATTTTTCATAATCTCAATTGCATCTTCAATATCGCTTGATGGAGTAACATAAATTAAATTAGTACTCATCAAATCTTCAATTACTTGACTTTGATCATAACCCGCTGAAATAAGCTCTTTTAAGGATAAGGCTCCTTCTAAAATCCCCGATTCGTCTATAACGTAAACATTATGAATAAACTCAATTTCTGGAGCTAAATTAACGACATGTTTAATCGCTTCTTTAACTGAAAATTCTCTTTTAACCGCAACGAAGTCATTATTCATAATTGATCCAACCAATGATTGATTGAAATCTAGTAAAGATTTGATTACTACACGTTTATTGACATCAATCAAAGAAAGATAGGTAATCTTTTCGTCCTTATCATCAATAATGTCGATAATATCGACCAAATCGTCAGTTTCCATCTCTTTGAATACTCTAATTACAAGTTCTATAGGTGAATCTCGTAAAATCATAAAGGCATCTTCAGGCGTTAATTCTTCAAAAACATCTGTCAGTTTTCTCAGAGAAAGAATTCTATATAATCTTTTACGTTGGTCAAGATCAAAATTAAGAATCGCTCTAGCGATTTCATAATCATGATAATCATCGAGTTTATCTCTTAAAATTTCATCATCATCCAAGTTTATAAATAAATCGAGAATTTCAGATTCTATCGATAGTTCTTGGTTTAGCAATTCTTCCATATCAACACCTCCTTTTACCATAAAAATTGTACCATTATTAGTGCTAAAATACAATTATTTACAACAAATAATAAAAATTACAATCTCTTAATAAAAATAAAAGAAAAGCACTCATTTACGAGTGCTTAAGTGCAATTATTTATTAAATCGATCTTTGAGCCAAGAAGGAACCTTGATATCTTCAACTTCCTCTTCAACATTCTTTTGTTTGTCGATTGCTTCTTTCTTTTTATTTTTCTTGAAAAATCCGCCTTTTTTCTTATCCGGAATTTCAATTTCAACTTCTTCTTGTTTTTGTGGTTCATGGTATGAAGAAGGTTTAGGTGGAGTTACTTCATCTTTGAAAATTGGATCTTGAGCGAAACCAGTTGCGATTACTGTAACTACC
>JAVEVN010000166.1:0-2502 GCA_034005025.1 Candidatus Izemoplasmatales bacterium
TAAAAGAAGAAACATTAAGACTTAGAGTCGAACTTAAAAGCGCTTCTAAACAAAGAAGAGAAAAGATTGTTAAAAGACTTTCAGTTGTAGAAGCTTTCGCTCAATCCGATAATAAGCCGGAATGGATGATTTTAGAAGTATTGCCAGTTATTCCACCGGATTTAAGACCGATGGTACAACTTGACGGTGGTAGATTCGCAACAACTGACTTAAATGATTTATATAGAAGAATCTTAAATCGTAATAAGCGTTTGGAACGTCAATATCAACAAAACGCTCCTCATCTTATCACTAAGAATGAAAAGAGAATGTTGCAAGAAGCTGTAGATGCTTTGATTGACAATTCAAAACGCGGAAGAAAAATGGTTGTTGAAAGAAACCGTGCTTTAAAATCTTTATCTGATATGTTAAGAGGTAAACAAGGTCGTTTCCGTCAAAACTTATTAGGTAAACGTGTTGATTATTCAGGCCGTAGCGTTATCGTTGTTGGTCCAGACTTAGAAATGTACCAATGCGGTTTACCTAAAGAGATGGCTGTAACCTTATTTAAACCATTCGTCATAAAAGAAATGATTGAAAGAGGAATCTCTAACAATTTAAAAAATGCTAAAACATTAATTGAAAGATTAGATAAAAAAGTATGGGCAGTTCTAGAAGATGTTATTAGAGAACATCCGGTATTGCTTAACCGTGCACCTACGCTTCATAGATTAGGTATTCAAGCTTTTGAACCAATCTTAGTTGAAGGAAAAGCGATTCGTTTGCATCCATTAGTAACCACAGCTTTTAACGCTGACTTTGACGGTGACCAAATGGCTGTTCACGTACCTTTATCAGAAGAAGCTCAAGCTGAAGCGCGCGTGTTGATGTTAGCTTCAAATAATATTCTAGCTCCTAAAGACGGTAAACCGATTGTTACACCGTCACAGGATATGGTTTTAGGTAATTATTATCTAACACTAGAAAAAGCTGGAGAAATTGGGGAAGGATCATATTTCTCGAATTATGATGAAGTTATGTTGGCATATGAAAATGACTATATTGCCTTACATTCAAGAATTGCATTAAAAATTGATAGTCATTTAAATCCGGATATTGATTTTGTTGAAGAAGAAGTTGAAACACAAGATATCGGGTTCATGCAATCAAACAACATATTATCGTTCATGAAAAGAGTTCCTAAGAGTTTAACCTCTTATTATATGGTAACTACTCCTGGAAAACTTATTTTTAATAAGATTATGCCAGATAGTTTTCCTTATATAAATGAACCAACCGAAACTAATCTTAATATTGAGACACCTTCAAAATACTTTATTAAACCGGGACAAAACATTCCGGAAATAATTAAGGAAATGCCAATAGTAGATCCTTTTAAAAAGAAATTTTTGTCATTAATCATTGCTAAGATTTTTGAAAAGTATAAAATCAATGAAACATCCAAAATGTTGGATAAGATGAAAAATATCGGTTTTAAATATTCAACTCTAGCAGGTATTACTGTAGCCGCTAGTGATGTTGAAGTTTATAGCAAAAAAGCAGACGTCTTAGCTGCTCATGATAAGAAAGTAGACGAAATTTACAATCTATATCAAATGGGTATGTTAACTGATGACGAGAGAAAAAAACTCGTTATCGATGAATGGAAGGATGCAAAAACTGAAATTCAAGACGGACTTATAAACGAACTTAAGAATGATAATCATATCTATATGATGAGCGATTCCGGGGCCAGAGGTAATGCATCTAACTTTACACAGTTAGCTGGTATGCGTGGATTGATGGGTAATCCGAGCGGTGAAACCATCGAATTACCGATTAAAGCTTCATTTAGAGAAGGATTAACAATGTCAGAGTTCTTCATCTCTACCCATGGGGCGAGAAAAGGTTCTACGGATACGGCTCTTAAAACAGCTGAATCAGGTTATTTGACAAGAAGACTTGTCGACGTCAGTCAAGATGTAGTTATCTCTATTGAAGACTGTGGAACTGATAAAGGTATTTGGGTTGAAGAAATTCAAGATCGCGATAAAAAAGTTATTGAGAGTTTAGAAGAAAGAATTACTGGAAGATACTTAGCTCAAGATATTATTAATCCTGAAACAGGAGAAGTTTTAGCTAAGAGAAACGAATATATTACAGCAGCAATTGCGAAAAAAGTTTCTGAAGCCGGAATTAAAACCGCCGCTATTAGAACTGCACTTACTTGTACAGCTGAAGTTGGTATTTGCCGTAAGTGTTACGGTCAAAACTTAGCTACAGGTGAAAAGGCTGAAGTTGGAGAATCTGTTGGTATTATTGCGGCACAATCAATTGGTGAACCTGGTACACAGTTAACCATGAGAACCTTCCATACCGGAGGTGTTGCTGGAGACGATATTACCCAGGGGTTACCTCGTGTTCAAGAATTATTTGAGGCGAGAAAATCTAAACTAAAATCAATAATTTCTGAAATTAGCGGAGAAGTAAAAGACATCGAGCCCGTTGAAGAACGTTTTATAA
>JAVEVN010000020.1:0-11108 GCA_034005025.1 Candidatus Izemoplasmatales bacterium
TCCATCAGGGGTGCTGGTGATGTGTTAGGTGAAGAACAAAGCGGATTTATCGATTCTGTAGGAATTGATACTTATATGCAAATCCTTCATGAAGAAGTTTCAAAAGCACAAGGAGTTGAACAAAAGGTCCAAAACACAAAGCAAATCAAAGCTAACGTTTCAAGATTTATAGAAAAAGATTATATTGAAGATGATTATATCAAAATTGAAATGCATAAAAAAATTAGTTCAGTCAAAACAATTAACGATGTTAAAGAAACGCTTTTTGAGATCCAAGATCGTTTTGGAGATTACAATATTGAGTTAGAGATTTATATTTATGAAAAATTATTTGAATATTTAGCTAACCAACTAGATGTAGAAAGAATCAAAGAAAACAAAGCGAGAATCACTTTGGTTTTATCCGAGAATCAAACAAGCAGTATGGCTGCTTCAAATCTTTTTAAGAGCAGTTTGGATGTATCAAAAGATTTCCGATTTACAATCGAAAAAAATCAATTTCATATCATTCTAGAAACAATCAATTTAACAAAACATTGGTTATATTCCATGGTTGATTTTATGGAAAAATTAAACACTTTAAAAGGCGCTTGAGAAAGCGTCTTTTTTATTGGTAAATTCCACGATTTTGGTTGTAAAAAATGCACTTTTATTATATAATATATAATATATATAATAATATGGTGAGACTAATGAAAGATGTCAAAATTAAAACCGAATACATAACTTTAGGACAGTTAATTAAGTTTTTAAGTCTTGTTGGTTCAGGCGGAGAAGTGAAGTTCTTTTTAATGGAAAATAACATTCTTTTAAACGGAGAACCTGAACTCAGAAGAGGCAAAAAAATATATCCTGAGGATATTATACAAATTAATAAAGAATCCTATCGGATAACGAAATAATGTTTATCAAAAATATTTCATTAGTTAATTATCGAGGATATAAAAAAATGAATATCGCTTTTGGCAATGGAGTGAATTTTTTTATTGGAAATAATGGCAGTGGAAAAACCAATTTGCTTGAAGCGATTTATTTTCTTGCCTTGGCAAAATCTTATAAAACCAGTGATTTTTTAACCGTTAGATTAAACGAAGAATTTTCGAAAATATCTGCGGAAATTGAGACCGATAAAGTTAATAAAATTAAAGTTGTTATTTCTAAAATTGGTAAGAAAATTACTGTGGATAATAAAGATATTGATAAATTGAGCGATTATATTGGAAAAATCAAGGTTTTAGCTTTTTTGCCTGAAGATATGGATTTAATTAAAGGTCCACCTAAAAATAGAAGATATTTTATCGATATGATTCTTGGTCAAATCGACAAAAATTATTTGGTAGAATTAAACAATTACCGAAATATATTGAGACAGAGGAACGAATTGCTTAAAACTTTATCAGAAACAAAACAAAAAGACTTCACTTTGTTAGATATTTACACCGAACAATTAGCTGATAGTTCAAGGATAATAGTTAAATATCGTAAAAGTTTTATCGATAAAATAAATGTTGAACTCTCTAAAATGTACCACTATTTGGCAGCGAATGATAAAAATATAATCTTTAAGTATAACCCCGTAATTGAGGATGATTTCCTAAATGAATTTAAAGAAAAATATCAAAAAGATCTTATTTTTAAGACCACTAGTACAGGACCTCACAGGGATGATTATGATTTTATAATCTCTGATATAGATGCAAAAGACTTTGCTTCACAAGGTGAGCAAAGAGTTATTATTTTAGCAATTATATTAGCTATTTCAAATATTATTATCGAAGAAAAAAATATAAAACCTATACTGCTTTTAGATGATGTCTTTTCAGAATTAGATTATTTGAGACAAAATCAATTGGTCAAATATTTAAACTCTACTGGCATGCAATCGATAATTACTTCCACGAATATAAAAGATATAAATAGCAGTTTTATGATAAATTCAAAAATTTTCAATGTAAAAAACCACTTTGTTAAGGAGGACAAAATTAATGGACAACAAAATTAACAACACGTATGATTCCAGTAATATTCAAATTTTAGAGGGTTTAGAGGCAGTTAAGAAAAGACCTGGGATGTATATCGGTACTACTGGACCGAGAGGATTACATCATCTAGTTTGGGAAATTGTCGATAATGCCGTCGATGAAGCTTTAGCTGGATATTGCGATAAAATTATAGTTGAAATCTTACCTAAAAACGTTATTAGAGTTTCTGACAATGGACGAGGTATCCCTGTGGATACACACCCTAAAACTGGCAGGCCTTCTGTCGAAACAGTATACACGACTCTTCATGCGGGTGGTAAATTTGATCATAATTCATACAAAGTTTCTGGTGGTTTACATGGCGTAGGCGCATCAGTAGTTAATGCTTTAAGTGAATATATGACTGTAGAGATTCATAAAGATCAAAAATGTTACAAGATTGAATTTGATCATGGATTTGTTAAAAACGAATTGACTTGTCTTGGTGATACAGATAAGTCTGGTACTGTCGTTACATTTTTAGCTGACGCTAAAATCTTTGATGAATCTCAAGAATACGAATTTGAAACTTTAAGAACGAGAATTCAACAATTAGCGTTCTTAAATAAAGGAATTCAATTCTCTATTTCAGATTTAAGAGATGAATTAAAAATCGTCCATAAGGACTACTGCTATCAAGGTGGTGTTAGAGAATATGTAGCTTTCTTAAATCAAGATAAAAAGGCTATTCATCCTCAAGTAGCTTATTTTGAAGGTGAACAAGAAAATATCATCGTTGAAATTGCTATGCAATATAATGATGGATATGCTTCTAACATTTATCCTTTTACAAATAATATTACTAATCCAGAGGGTGGAACTCATGAGGAAGGTTTTAAAACCACTCTTACCAGAATATTAAATAACTATGGAAAAAGTGCAAATATATTTAAAAAAGATGAATCTTTAGCTGGAGAAGATACAAGAGAAGGTTTAGTAGCGATCGTATCTGTTAAGCATCCTGATCCACAATTCGAAGGACAAACTAAATCAAAATTAGGTTCAAGCGACGCGAGAAGAGTTGTCGGATCGATAATGAGTGATGGTCTAGAAAGATTTTTAATGGAAAACCCTAGTGCAGCTAAGATAATTATCGAAAAAGCTTTAATGGCCCAAAGAGCACGCTTAGCGGCCAAAAAAGCTAGAGAAGCGACTAGAAGAAAATCACCTTTAGATAGTTTAGGTTTTGCTTCTAAGTTAGCTGACTGCAGAACAAGAGATTCTAAAAGAGCTGAAATATATATCGTGGAAGGGGATTCTGCCGGCGGTTCAGCTAAGCAAGGTAGAGACTCTGAATTCCAAGCAATTTTGCCTTTAAGAGGTAAAGTATTAAATGTTGAAAAAACAAGGATTGATAAAGCTTTACAAAATAAAGAAATACTTTCAATGATTCAAGCTTTTGGAACGGGAATTGGTGAAGAATTTAATATTGAAAACCTTAGATATCAAAAAATCATTATCATGACCGATGCCGACGTTGACGGTGCACATATTAGAACTTTACTTTTAACCTTCTTATTTAGATATTTAAAACCGCTTATAGAAAATGGCAATGTTTACATAGCTCAACCACCTCTATATAAGGTTCAAAGCGGAAAATCTGTTCAATACGCTTACCAAGATAAAGAGTTAGAAAGAATATTAAGCGAAATAAATGGTAAACCGACCTTACAGAGATATAAAGGGTTAGGTGAAATGAATCCTGAACAACTTTGGGAAACGACAATGGACCCTGAATCTAGAACTCTTCTTCAAGTTACTATTGACGATGCGATTGAAGCTGATAGAATTTTCACAATGTTAATGGGTGATGATACTGAAAGCAGAAAAATCTTCATCAACGAAAACGCTGAATATGTTAAAAATTTAGATATCTAGTCTTAGTATTTATCTAAATTCAAAGGAGAAAGTAAGTGAATTTAAATAAAAATATCATAATTGAAAAAGATGCTTTAATTAATAGAATTGATATTTTGAGTTCTTTTGAGAAAGTACTGTTTGTTACAACAAAAGAAATCGAAAATATCTTTTATGATTTTTGTCAAAAAATTAAAAAAACTGTTTTTGAATTCTATTACCTAACAGATTTTACTGTAAAAAATGCTTATGACTTATCTTACAAGCTCACAGTTAATCATTTTGATTGTATCGTCTCTTTTGGCGGAGGTACAGTTAATGACACTTGTAAATTAGCATCTCATTATAGTAAAAAACACCTTATTTCAATACCTACTATCATTTCTAACGATGGCGTTTCAAGCAATGTTAGCGTCTTAAAATTTGAAGACGGAACTACCGATACCTTATCATCTAAATCTCCGGATACAATTATTATTGATACAAATGTAATAAAAAATTCTCCGGATATTTACTTAAAATCAGGTTTATGTGATATTTTGGCAAATTTTACGGCTCTATATGATTGGGATTTAGCTTTTAAAGCACGTAAGGAAACAAAAAATGATGTTGCTTATATCATTTCAAGCAATGCATTTTGGTCGCTTTATAATCTACCCCCAACAATCAATCATAACAATCACTTCATCAAGTTAGCGTGTGAATCTTTAATTTTATCGGGAATAGCTATTGAAATTAATGGAAGTTCAAGACCTAGCAGTGGTTCAGAACATTTGTTCAATCATTCGATAAATTATTATTATCCGGAAAAACAAATTCTTCACGGCTTTCTAGTTGGCTTAGGTACTTTAGTAAGTGCAATCTTGCAAGATAGAAATCTTGAATACGTAATCAACTACTTAAAAAAATACAATATCGACGTAAGACCATCTGTTTTGGGGATTTCTAAAGAAGAATTTACCAACGCTTGGATGAATGCTAAAACCATTAGAAATAGATATACAATCCTAAATGAAATAAATTTGAATGAAGAATTATTACATGAAATATATTATAAAATTGAAAATGAAATATATTAAAACACTATTATCAGGAGGAAAAAATGGAAGACAATAAAGAAAATAATGAAATATTAAATTACGATAAAATATCGGAAATAAATTTAGCCAATGAGATGAAAACCTCCTTCTTATCCTATGCGATGAGTGTAATTGTGGCTAGAGCCATCCCAGATGTAAGAGATGGTCTTAAACCGGTTCACCGTAGAATTTTGTATGGGATGGACGAATTAGGAGTTTATTCTGATAAAGCATTTAAAAAGTCAGCTAGAATAGTTGGGGATGTAATGGGTAAGTATCATCCTCATGGTGACAGTTCGATTTACGATGCTTTAGTAAGATTAGCCCAAGACTTTTCTACTCGTTATCCTTTGGTCAACGGTCATGGAAACTTTGGTTCAATTGATGGCGATCCACCTGCGGCAATGCGTTATACTGAAGCAAGAATGGAAAAAATTACCCAAGAAATGCTGAAAGATTTAAAAAAGGATACAGTTGACTTTGTAGATAATTATGACGGTTCTGAACAAGAACCTAAAGTTCTTCCTGCTAAAATTCCGAATCTCTTGGTAAATGGTTCAAGTGGTATTGCTGTTGCTATGGCTACAAATATTCCCCCTCATAACTTGAATGAAGTATTAGATGGTTATGTTGCTTTTATCAAAAATAAAGATATTGAACTCGATGAAATTATGGAGTTTATCAAAGGACCAGATTTTCCTACTGGCGGTGTTATTTTAGGAACAGCCGGAATTAATTCAGCTTACGCTACAGGTAGAGGTTCAATTAGAATAAAAGCTAAAACCGATATTATCGAAATGGCTAATGGTAAGAAACAAATCATCGTTAAAGAGATACCTTATGCAGTTAATAAAACTACATTAATTGAAAAAATCGCTGATTTGGCTAAAGAAGGAAGAGTTGACGGCATAACCGACTTAAGAGATGAATCTAGTCGTAAAGGCATGAAAATTGTCATTGAATTAAGACGTGATGCAAACGCTGAAGTTGTACTAAATAACCTTCTTAAAAATTCTCAGCTACAAACTACCTTTGGCGCAAACATGTTGGCATTAGTTGATGATAAGCCTGTTGTTTTAGGGCTAATTGACATGATTAAGTACTTCTACTATCACCAAATTGAAGTCTTGATTAGAAAAACTAAGTTTGATTTGGACAAAGCTGAACAACGTTTACACTTGCTTGAAGGTTTTATAATTGCTTTGGATAATATCGATAGAGTAATTAAGATTATTAGAGAATCTTATGATGATACTGAAAGTTTATTAATGGAAGCTTTCAATTTATCAGAAATTCAAACTAAAGCTATTTTGCAAATGCAATTAAGAAGACTTTCTGGTTTGGAAAGAGAAAAAATCGAACAAGAAATCGAATCATTAAATTCAATGATATCCGATCTTCAAGAAACTTTAATAGATAAAAACAAACAAGATCAAATACTAATTACAGACGCAATTGAAATCAAAGATAAATATGGCGATGCCAGAAGAACAGATATCGATCCGTTTGGAGATACCGATATTGAAGACGAAGATTTAATTCCAATTGAAGATGTAATCATCGCAATAACTACTAACGGTTATGTAAAGAGAATGAATTTGGATGTATATCGTTCACAAAATCGAGGCGGTAGAGGTAAAACTGGAATCAACTTAAATCCTGATGATGTAATCGACTCAATCATCTTTTCTCAAACCCATGATTATCTTTTATTCTTTACAACTTTAGGCAGAGTTTATAAGATGAAAGGCTACAAAATTCCTAATTTCGGAAGAAGTTCTAAAGGATTGCCGATTGTAAATCTATTAAACTTAAATGAAGGCGAAGAGTTAGCCGCTGTAATGACAATTAAAAACTTTGATTCAGGCTATCTATTCTTTACAACCACAAATGGTATAGTAAAAAGAACTGCTGTTTCTAATTTCAAAAACATTAGGGTTAACGGTATTATCGCCATTACTTTAAGAGAAGATGATTTCTTGCACTCAGTTAGACATACTGACGGTTCAAGAGATATTATTATCGGAGCTTCTAATGGTAAAGCAATTAGATTCCAAGAAACAGATGTAAGAAACATGGGAAGAACCGCAGCTGGAGTCAAAGGTATAAACTTATCTGATGGAGAACATGTTGTTGGCGTCTCAACCGTAACTGATGAGAAAAATCAAATTCTCGCTATTACCAAAAAAGGTTATGGCAAAAGAACAGAAGTTGATGAGTATCATGTTCAAAAACGTGGCGGTAAAGGTGTAAAAACAATAAATGTAACCAGCAAAAATGGCGAACTTGCGAAATTAATTTCTGTTGTTGGTGACGAAGACTTACTAGCAGTATCTGATAAAGGTATTATCATCAGAACTCCTATCGATCAAATATCAATAACTAAGCGTGCAACTCAAGGAGTTAGAATAATAAATTTAATCGAAGATCATACAGTATCTACTATCGCTTTAGTTGATAAAGATGAAGAAGAGGAATTCAATAATGAAGAATCTATTCAATCTGAAATCAATAAAGAGGTTGTAAAAGAAGATGAAAAAACCGCTAAAACAGAAGACTTAGATGATATTGATTCTTCAAGTATAGAAGATGAAGAAAATAATGAAGAAGAAAACGAAATAGACGAAGCACAAGAAATACTGTTCTAATAAAACAAAAAATCATAGGCTAAATATTGCCTATGATTTTTATTTTTGATTATATTTTTTAACCTAAAGCAACATCCAACAACATCATTACTGCAAAACCTACCATCGCTCCTATCGTAGCGATTTTTGTTGTCTTTAACATTTGAGATTCCGGAATTAACTCTTCGATAACGACATAAATCATAGCTCCTGCCGCAAAGGACAAGGCATAAGGCAAAATGTTTCTCATCGTAATTGCTAATACAGCTCCTAAAACTCCAGCTATAGGTTCGACAATGCCTGAAAATTGTCCTATTCCAAAAGCTTTTTTCTTGCTCATACCCTCTCTATGAAGCGGTACACTTACTGCAGTACCTTCAGGTAAATTTTGAATACCAATACCTATTGCCAAAGCAATCGCAGCTCCTACTGAAGCGCCAGGTATTCCCGCCGCTGCCGCACCAAATGCAACACCTACGGCTAAACCTTCGGGAATATTATGCAAAGTAATTGATAAAACCAATAGCACTGATCTTCTCCACTTACTTGGCAAGCCTTCTTCATGATGAGATTCTACATGCATGTGAGGAAGCAACCTATCCACCAACATCAAGAAAGCCCCGCCAGATAAGAAACCAATAACTGCTGGTACCCAAGGTATCATACCGATTTCTTCCGCTAATTCTATACCTGGATTTAATAAACTCCAAAAAGATGCCGCAATCATAACGCCAGCACTAAACCCAAGCATAGCGTTTAATAAGGATTGGTTCATTGTTCTAAAGACAAATACCATTCCTGAACCTAAAGCGGTCATAGAGTAAGTAAATAGAGTGCCAATTAACGCCGCTAAAATCGGACTAATATTAGAAAAAAAGTCTACCATAATTCCCTCCGATTATCATAATTTTTCTTATAAATTATAGCATTTTTTTATTTAAAAAATAACTATATTCGTTAAATTTATACTTCTTTAATATTCTTAAAACTCTAAATGTATTAAATGGAGACAATTGGTTTGTTTTTTTATATGCTCCGAAATGTTTTCCAACTGAAAGTCTATCAGATTTTATCCTGCCAAAATTATCAAGTCTAGTTAATATAAAGTTTAATCCATCTTCCATTCTTTCATCATAATCGATATCTAAGTTCGCCATAACATAAAATGCTCTTAAAATATCATACTTCCATCCATAAGGAAACGGAAACTTTAACATTTCGCTATGAATAATTTCACTAGTTCTGACTGATTTATACATTTTCTTAGTTAAAATATATTCCGCGCAGCTTTTACAAATCGAACTTAATTCTTCTAATCTATAGTCATAACCTTTATTAAATAAGTTTTCGAAAGCTTCCATGACAGACAAAGTCGAATGTAAAGACGATTGTTTTGGTGAAGGTTGTTTCTCCCATCTACAGTTAAACCCACCGTCACTCATTTTATGATTTACAACGTAATCAATCATTTCGAAAAGTCTTGAATCATATATTCTTGCTTGAGAACAAATTCTAATCATCATGGCTACAACACACAAATCTTGATGTCGATATTTATTAATTTTACCCTCTGGTTTCCACATGGTATCTAGCATGATATCGATAGCTTTTAAATATCTCTTTTCACTTAAATCCACTTCGAGTTCACAAAGCGTCAATAATGTGTAATGAGTAGAAATGTATTTTGGAGAATAAACACCGTCGCCCCATAATGATGTAATTAAATTTTGCTTTTCTATTATTGTTTTAGCGAAATTTGACTTTGAAATCTTACTCTTAATTAGATTAGCTTCATCATAGTTTTCTAATAAATAGTTTTCAACATGATAGATTGTAAATAGTTCATCTTGTTTTAACCAATCAATTATTTTCATTCCAATACCTCTTATGGTCAATTATATAATTTATCTCATATAGTTACAATAGAAATAAAAAAACGCCATAATAAACGGCGTTTAATTTATTCTACTGGCGGAGTAAGAGAGATTCGAACTCTCGCGCCGGTTTCCCGACCTACACCCTTAGCAGGGGCGCCTCTTCGGCCTCTTGAGTATTACTCCAAATTAACAGTCAGCCATTTAATATTACTAAATTTTAGGCTAACTGTCAAGATTTTTTTAACTTACATATGTTTCCGGTTGTTCAACTTCATCTTCGATTGGTTTAGGTGTTTCTTTTTCAATATTTTTGTCTTTTGGCTTATCTTTATTTTTTTCTTTAGGCTCATTTATACTCTTAGAGTATTCACGATATTTACGGTATCCACCGTAACCATCAAAACTCAAATAAACTGCGCCGCCTATTGATATTATAAAGAAAACCCAACCTAATGTTTTGGCTTCAAAAGCACTCCATACAGCAAAAATTGAACCTAAAGTTAATGCGACTATATGGAAAATAAATTTTGGAACTTCAGTTTTTTCGTCAAAAAATGTCGTTGAGATAAAGAAAACTAAACCTCTAACATATAAGAAATAAACTAAGAACCAACGGTATAAACCGCCCCAAGGATCTAACAAAGCACCATTTCCATCAGTTTGTGTAAATCCCGCATAAATCATAATAGCGCCAAAAGCAATCCCTATTAAAATTTCAATTAAGTTTATTGTTCTAAGAAATTCTCTGTTTAAGGATTTTAGTAAAGGGTACACTCTAAATAGAGAGAATATAACAATCGTAATACCAGTAATGATATATACTATATCCTCACTTACAATCATAAATATTCCTACCGCTATTAATATTGCTGCTAAGATAAATTTTAGTAACCAACCATATCCGTATTTTGCTTTTGCCATTTTAATTCCCCCTTTATAAGAATTTTATATAATAATTATATTCCTCATAGCAATGCTTTTTCAATAACCTAATATTAATTAACAAAACTTGGTTTATCTTTAGGATTAATCATCGTTAATTGAAGCCTTTTTCTTTGTAGGTCAACATTGACTACCCAAACTTTTACAATATCGCCAACACTTACAACATCTAGAGGATGTTTTACGTAGGATTTACTTAATTTTGATATATGAACTAATCCCGCTTCTTTTATCCCAACATCGATAAAAGCTCCAAAATCAACAACATTTCTAACTGTTCCTTGTAATTCCATATCAACTTTTAAATCTTCTAAACTCAACAATTCACTTTTTAACAAGGGTTGAGGAAAATCATCTCTGATATCTCTAGTTGGCGAAACAAAAGCGTCCAATATATCTTCAATCAATATTATGTTTTGAACAAAGTGACTAGCCAATTTAGATTTATCCGTATTATTGATAATTAATTTACATTTATCACTACCGATTTCATCAGCGCTTAAATTTAAGTAACTTAATATTTGATACGCTAAATCATAGCTTTCAGGATGAATTGGCGTCTTATCTAGCGGGTCTAAAGAATTAAATATTCTCAAGAAGCCAATTGCTTGTTCGAAGGTTTTAGCTCCTAAATTTGGCACATCCATTAATTCCTTACGATTTTTATATGGACCATATTCTTGTCTTCTATCTACAAAGATCGGA
>JAVEVN010000021.1:0-11074 GCA_034005025.1 Candidatus Izemoplasmatales bacterium
ATTTAAATATTACAGATTATTACTTTGAAGAAAGTTTAGATGTTTTCTTAACTTTGAATCTATCTATAACCGATGAATCAATTCATTTAAATCAAAATACTTTTGATATGATTTTCTATGAAGATATTTATCAAGTAAGCATAATGGTTACTGATATAAACCGTTCAGTAGATTTGCAGGATCAAATATCTAGAATTGCTGAGTCTGGGAATTTAAAGTATAAAGTGGTTTATCCTTATGATTCATCTCCTTTATATGATTTTGAAGAAACGTTCAAAATTCTAGCTACAATTGGAATGCTTGTTTTGACGGCTTTAACAATTATCGCTTCATCATTTTTATCTTATATAATATTTAAGGCTATTATAAATACAAAACTTAGAGATTATTCAATTTTTAGAACCATTGGCGCTAATCAAAGAGTAGTTAGATCGTTTATCTATATTGAAAACTTTATAGTGTTTATCATCGCGTATATCATATTTTTAATCATTTCTTTAACCTTGCCTAATAAAATACCGGGCTTCACTCTCTTTGATTCTTTAGGAGTTTATAGTTTTCTTGATTATGTAATGTATTTTATTCTATTAAGTTTAATGTCGATTTTCATTTCTCAGAGATACTGTAATAAGATCTTTCAGTATAGTGTTTCTAAGACATTAAAGACGGAATTGGAGTAGAATCATGATTAGATTAATTAATGTAAATAAGTATTTTAATAAGGGTAGAAATAATCAAATTCATGTCATAAAAAATACTTCAATAGATTTTCCAAAAACCGGTTTAGTCGCTTTAACCGGTCCTTCTGGTTGCGGTAAAACGACATTATTGAATGTTATTGGTGGTTTAGACGGTTTTAATTCCGGAGAAATTATCTTCGATGATCAAACAATAAGAAAATATAATCCGCTTAAATGGGATATGTTAAGGAATGAAAAAGTAGGGTATATTTTCCAAAATTATAATCTTGTTTCTTCAAAGACGGTTTATGAGAATATAGAACTAGCTTTGAATATGGCGGGATTATATGATAAAGGAGAAATTGAAGAGAGAATTAATTACATTCTGGAAAGTGTTGGAATGTATAATTTTAGAAGAAGAAACGTAAAAGCTTTATCCGGTGGCCAACAACAACGTGTAGCCATAGCTAGAGCTTTAGCGAAGAATCCTGAAGTTATTTTGGCCGATGAGCCTACGGGAAACTTAGATACTAATAATACCTTTGAAATCATGAGTATTATCAAAAAGATATCGGAAACAAAACTAGTGATTTTAGTTACTCATGAAAAGAATTTAGTAGATTTTTATGCAGATCGAGTAATTGAATTATTAGACGGTGAGATTGTCAATGATTATCAAAACTCAGGAGATAAATCGCTAAATCATATTGATGAAAGAAACATTTATTTAAAAGATTTAAATATCGATGAAGAATATAAAAATAGTGGAATTGAATATTACTATGATAAAGAAAAAGATCAAGATTTGAAGATTAAGTTAATTGAAGTTAAAGGTAATATCTATGTTAAAGTTAATTCTAAAAGAAAGGTTAAATATCTTGATGATAGTTCTGAAATCAATTTGATTGATGATCACTTTAAGAAGAGAGAAACAAAAGATATTTCCGATTTTGATTTTGATTTATCAAATTTAAAAGAAATTAAGCCGGATCAAAAAAGAAAATCGTTTATTAAATGGTCTCAATCTTTAAAAAATGGCTTTCTAAGAATATTTTCTCGTAAAAAACTTGGTAAAAAGATATTGTTGTTGGGATATATTCTTATATCTGCAGTATTGGTTAATCAATTGGCGACTTATGGCAATGCGGCCATTGGAGATGAAAGAGATTATTTATTTTTGCCAAATGAAGTGATGATGATTGAACCATCAAATGAAGTTAACGTCGAAACGATGGATAAACTTATTAACGATATAGAAGGAGTTGAATTATCTCCTTATTTCTACCCTGCTTATGTAAATCTTTTCTATCAAGATTTTTATCAAGGGGAAGCTACTGTTGGCATGTCGGCTTATCCGGTAAAATTATCTTATTTCAATCAATATTACGACGACGTTGATGTAATTAACGGTAGGTTGCCAGAGAAATCTTATGAAATTACTTTGGACGAGTGGATTGCTTCAGAGATGATAGAAAATAAACAACTTAAAGATTTAAATGTAACTAGCGTAGATGAATTGATTGGTTTTACTATTAGCAATAGTAAAGGAATGAACTTTGAAATTGTCGGAATTATAAAAACCGAATCACCGATTGTCGTTTTGAGTGATGAGGCTATATTTGCTTTTAGTAATGTTTATGATTTTTACTATAAAGATGGAGAAGAAATAAATTCAGTAATTACCAGTGGTGAAGTAGTTGACCGCATAGAAATAGTTGAAGGAAGGGATATCTTAAATGATAATGAGATTTTAGTTTCTAGCAATGATGATCGTAACATTGGTGATACGATTTTATTATCAAGTCTCTTTGGAGCTAAAACCATCGTAGGTAAATATGAAGCTTTAGATCATGAATATGCTTACACTAAAGAAAAGATGATTATTGGCAATGAAGATTATTTTGATGCGATGAAATCAGCGATGCTTGATGAAGAAAGAAATTATTGGGGATATGTAATATTTTACGTAGACAATCAAGAAGAAGCTGTTGAAGATTTTGCGGCTGAAGGCGTTGAATTAGTAAATAGCTATGACTTTATGAGAGAGCAATTTAATTTAGAAAATATCGCTATTAACGGGTTTAAGATTGGGCCGATAGTTGTAACGATAATCGGTTTAATTGTCTTTATCTTCTTTATGATGCGATCAACGATGTTGAACAGGATAAAAGAGATAGGAATATATCGATCTATCGGAGCGACAAAAAGGGATATTTATAAAATCTTCGTTTCAGAAATTATCGCTTTAACAATAGTTGGTTCGATGTCGGGTTATTTCTTCATGTCTTATATAGTTTATCAGTTGCAAAATGCCGGCGGAGAATTCCTACAAATGTATTATTTTCCTTTCTATCTATTTATAGGAGGGTTAATAGGGATTTTCGTGTTGAACATACTGTTTGGCATGTTGCCAATATTCACTTTATTGCGTAAAAAACCAGCTGAAATCTTAGCTAAATATGATATTTAAAAGTCATAATTTTCTGAGTAAATAATTCTTGACTTAAAATATCTTTTATTGTATAATAATTCAGCGTGTTAAATGGATAAGTGTGGGAGGAAGAAGATTCCTTTTGACCACATCACGAAAATAAGGAGGTGTCTTTCGTGGCTAAAGAAATAAAGAGCGTTGTTAAACTGCAAGTTCCTGGTGGAAAAGCAACACCTGCACCACCAATTGGACCGATTTTGGGACAAGCAGGAGTTAACATTCAACAATTTTGCGTGCAATTCAATGATCGCACCAAAGATCAAATTGGTAGCACCATTCCGGTAGTATTAACCGTTTTTGATGACAGATCATTCTCATTCATAACAAAAACACCACCTGCAAGTGATTTGTTAAAGAAAGCATGTAAGATTCAAAAAGGTGCAGGAAATTCAAAAACTGATACTGTCGCAACTATTACTTGGGATCAATTAAGAGAAATCGCGGCTATCAAAATGCCAGACCTAAACGCAAACGATATTGAAGCAGCAGCTAAGATTATCGAAGGTACGGCAAGAAACATGGGAATCGTCGTTAAAGACTAAGTTTATTAGTTGTTTGATATAAATAACTATATAATTGGGAGGACATTCCGCTAAAACCAAATATAGGAGGAAAGAACATGGCTAAAAAAGGAAAGAAATATTCTGAGGCTCTTGCAAAAGTAGACCGTACTAAAAAGTATACAATTGAAGAAGCTGTCGAATTAGTAAAATCAATTTCCTTTGAAAAATTCGATGCATCTATGGAGCTAGCTTTCAACTTAAACTTAAACCCTCGTAAAGCAGAACAAAATTTAAGAGGAGCGTTAGTTTTACCTCATGGTACTGGTAAAACTAAAAGAGTTTTAGTATTCGCTAGAGGCGAAAAAGCACAAGAAGCTAAAGATGCCGGAGCTGACTTTGTCGGTGATGAAGATTTAGTCGAAAAAATCAAAGAAGGTTGGTTTGAATTTGATGTAGTTATTGCTACACCAGATATGATGGCTACTTTAGGTAAGATCGGTCGTTTACTTGGACCAAAAGGGTTGATGCCTAACCCGAAAACTGGTACAGTAACAATGGATATTGCAAAAACCGTAGAAGATTCAAAAGGTGGTAAGATTACTTACCGTGTTGACAAATTTGGAAATATCTTAGTTGTTTTTGGTAAAGTTTCTTTTGAAACGGCTAAACTAGTTGATAATTACAATGTAATTTTAGATACAATTAGAAAAGCAAGACCATCAACTGTAAAAGGTGTTTACATGAAAAACGTCAGCGTCTCTTCAACAATGGGACCTGGGGTAAAAGTTGAAGTACAAAAAAATAAATAACTTTATCGAAGACAGTAGGAGTTTAATAAACTTAATATCCTACCGAGACAAAGAATAATAAATAAAGTATATTTATTCCTCTTTTTCTCAAGTATAAAGAAAAAGAGGTTTTCTATTTTTTAAGACATAAGGAGGTCTAAAATGGCTAATCAGAACATTATTAACTTCAAACAAGAAGAAGTTAAAAAGATCGCTGAAAAAATGTCTCATGCCAAATCGATAGTCGTAGCTGAATATCAAGGCTTGACTGTGGAAAAAACAGAAGAATTGCGTGGTTTACTACGTGATGCAGGTTGTGAAATCATTGTTATTAAAAACAATATTTCCCGCAGAGCAGCTGAAGAAGTAGGTTACGGAGATTTAACTCAAGATTTAAACGGTCCAAACGGAGTTGTATTTGCGTATGAAGACTCAGTAGCAGCCGCAAAAGTATTATATACTTTCGCGAAAAAGAACAAAAAAATCAAAATCAAATCAGGTGTTGTTGATGGAGATTTTTACAATGAAGAACAAATCAAAGAAATTTCACAATTACCATCAAAAGAAACGTTGCTTGCAATGTTAGCTACACAATTATTAGCACCATTAAGAGAATTATCTGTCGGATTAGACATGATAACCAAAAAACAAGAAACTGTTGAAAGTAATTAATTAGGAGGAAACAACAATGGCAAAATTAAACGCTAAAGATTTTATCGAATCATTAAAAGAAATGAATATTTTAGAAATTAAAGAATTAATCGATGCAATGAAAGAAGAATTCGGTATCGATCCAACAGCTGTAGCAGCTGGTCCTGCAGTAGCAGCGGCTGAAGAAGCAGTTGACGAAGGTCCAAAAGAAGTTGACGTTATGTTGACAGATGCTGGCGAATCAAAAGTTAAAGTTATCAAAGTGATTAGAGAATTAACTGGTTTAGGCTTAATCGAAGCTAAAAAATTAGTTGACTCTGCTCCTGTTGCTGTTAAAGAAAAAGTTAAAGAAACAGAAGGAAAAGAAATCGTTGATAAATTAGTTGAAGCTGGAGCTAAAGCAGAATTAAAATAATTATCTAGTAAAGACCTATAAACCTGAGAAGTTCTCAGGTTTTTAGTCTTTAATAAGGAGTTTACAAATGGACCATTATTTTACAAAAGATAATGATAATTTAAAAACTAATGAAAAAGAGATTTATGTTCAAATAGAAAAAGAAAAATTTTCTTTTTTAACTGATCACGGAGTTTTCTCGAAACAAGGATTAGATTTTGGTTCAAGGTTATTAATTGAATCAATTAAAGATATTAAATCTAAGAACTTTCTTGATATGGGTTGCGGTTATGGACCGCTAGGAATAATCTATAAGCGATTTAATCCTGAAAGTTCCGTTTTGATGGTTGATATCAACGAAAGAGCGATAAAGCTTAGTGAAAAAAACAAAAAAATTAATCGTGTTGACTTAAATGTTATTGCCAGCGATGGTTTTGAAAAAATTAAAGAAATTTTTGACTTAATTATATCAAATCCACCTATTAGAGCTGGTAAAGCTGTAATCTATAAAATGTTTGCTGATAGCTATGAGCATTTAAGCGAATCAGGAATATTCGTTTATGTTATAAATAAAAAACATGGAGCGCCTTCAGCGATTAAAAAATGTGAAGAGATTTTCTCAAAAGTGACAGTTATTAATAAGAAAAGCGGTTATTATATAATAAAATGCATTAAATAATTGACTGGCTTGTTCAATTGTGATAAAATATTAAAATGCGATAGAATGCGCATTTTTGCGTTTATTTATATTTTTAAGCAAAAAAATTATTTAAAATCAAAGTTTATGGGGTGATTGTGTGAATTACAAAACCGTCAAATACGGTAAGGCTAGAGAAAGAAGAAATTATTCTCGAGTTAAATCCAATGTTGAATTACCAAATCTAATTGAAGTTCAAACGGAATCTTTTAACTGGTTCATGGAAACTGGGCTGAAGGAATTGTTTGAGGATATCTCTCCAATTACTAATTTCAATGGTAATGTTGAACTATACTTTGGAGACTTTGAATTCGAACCAGCTAAGTATAGTGTTAACGAGTGTAAAGAAAAAGACTTGAATTATGCTAGACCTTTAAAAGTTAGTGTTCGTTTGAAAAACAAAAATATTGTTGACCCTAAAACAGGTGAAGCTATAGCAGAAGATAATATTGTTGAAAACAAAATCTTCATGGGTGATATTCCGATGATGACCCCAGTTGGAACATTTATTATCAACGGTTCTGAAAGAGTTATCGTTTCACAAATAGTTCGTTCTTCAGGTGTTTTCTTTTCTGAAGAAGTCGATAAAAAAACCCTTCAACACAAATATCTAGGACAAGTGATTCCTACCAGAGGAGCTTGGTTAGAATTTGAAATGGGTTCTAAAGATATCTTATATGCTAAGATTGACAGATCTAAAAAAATACTTTTATCAACGATGATTAAAGCGTTAGGTTTTTCTACTAACAAACAAATTGTTGATATTTTTGGCGAACACGAATTATTAAATAATACCTTTGAAAAAGATTTAACCCAAAACGCTGAAGAAGCAATGAAAGAAGTTTATGCGAAAATTAGACAAGGTGAAACGGCTACTATTGAAGGGGCTAGAGAATTTTTCGTTACTAGACTTTTCGATGAAAAAAGATACGATTTAGCTGATGTAGGTAGATTCAAAGTGAATCAAAAGCTAGATGTGGTAAATCGCGTTAAATCGTTGCTTGATAAAGATATCATGGTTAAATTAGGCAAAGATTTAATTAACTTTGATACGGGAGAAGTCGTTATTTCTAAATCGACAAAATTAGATTATAAACACTTAGATCTTATCAGTCAAAATCGCAAATCTTTAGTACAAAAAATTGTATTTGATAAGGATTTAGAAAAAGAATTAAAACAGATTACTGATCGTGAAATGAGAAATGAAAAAGCTCCGGAAGGTGCTGATGAAGCTTTTGTTGAAAATGTTGTTAGAGACACTTTTGTTGAAGTTTTAATAATCGACATCAAAGATGGCGCTAGTGAAACTCAAAGAATTAAGTTGATTGGTAACAACTCTCAAGAAATTGCATTGCATATCACAACTTCTGACATATTAGCCAGTATTTCATATTATCTACATTTATTTAATAAAGTTGGTAACTTAGATGATATTGATCATTTAGGCAATAGACGTTTAAGATTGATTGGCGAATTACTTAAAAACCAATTTAGAATCGGTCTTGCTAAAATGGAAAAAAATGTTAAAGACAGAATGTCAACAAAAGACCCTAAAACTATTACACCACAAAATTTGATTAACATTAGACCTTTAACTTCATCAATAAAAGAATTCTTCGGAAGTTCTCAGTTGTCACAATTTATGCAACAGACAAATCCGCTAGATGAATTGACACATAAAAGAAGAATATCTGCCCTTGGACCTGGTGGTTTAACAAGAGATAGAGCTGGGTTTGAAGTTCGTGACGTTCATCAGAGCCATTACGGAAGAATTTGTCCGATTGAAACTCCTGAAGGTCAAAACATTGGATTAATTAACTCTTTGGCATGTTATGTTAAAGTTAATAAATATGGCTTTATTGAAACTCCGTATTTAAAAATAGATAAAGCAACTTCTCGTGTTACTGATGAATTACATTATTTATCAGCTGATGAAGAACGAGATTTTATCATCGCGCAAGCAAACGTTGCCTTAAATGATGATATGACAATAAGAGAAGATCGTGTTGTTGCTAGACAAAATGGTGAAACGAGAATTTTTGATAAGAAAAGATGCGATTACATGGACGTTTCTCCTAAGCAAATTGTTTCTGTTTCGACAGCCTCAATTCCTTTCTTAGAGCATGACGATGCTAATAGAGCTTTGATGGGTGCGAACATGCAACGTCAAGCAATTCCTCTATTAAAACCAGAAGCTCCTTTTGTTGGTACTGGTATTGAATATAAGGTTGCTCATGACTCAGGAACAAGCGTTATCGCTAATAATGATGGCGTTATTGAATATGTCGACGGTAAGGAAATTAGAATTAGAACAAAATCTGGCGATTTAGAACGCCATGAATTGTTGAAATTCTTAAGATCAAATCAAGGAACTTGCGTTAACCAAACACCAATCGTTAAGGTTGGTGAAGAAGTTAAAGCTGGAGATATAATCGCTGATGGTCCATCTATGGATCAAGGCGAATTAGCTATCGGTAGAAATGTTGTTGTAGCTTTCATGACTTGGAATGGTTATAACTATGAAGATGCCGTTATTATGAATGAAAGATTAGTTCAAGATGATGTTTATACTTCTATTCATATTGAAAAATATGAAATTGAAGCTAGAGATACTAAATTGGGAAAAGAAGAAATTACTCGTGAGATTCCTAATGTCGGTGAGGAAGGTCGCCGTTACTTAGACGCTGATGGAATTATTATTCCTGGTACTGAAGTAAAAGAAGGCGATATCTTGGTTGGTAAAGTTACTCCTAAAGGGCAAACAGATCCATCTCCAGAAGAAAAGTTATTATTGGCAATATTCGGAGAAAAATCAAGAGAAGTAAGAGATTCTTCACTTAGAGTTCCTCATGGTGGCGGTGGAATTGTTCGTTCAGTTCAAGTGTTCACTAGAGGTAAAGACGAACTTAATCCTGGCGTTAATATGTCTGTTAGAGTTTATATCGTTCAGAAAAGAAAAATTTCTGAAGGTGATAAAATGGCTGGTAGACATGGTAACAAAGGTGTTATTTCAAAAATATTACCACAAGAAGATATGCCATATTTAGAAGATGGTACACCAATCGATATTATGTTAAATCCGCTTGGGGTTCCTTCACGTATGAATATTGGGCAGGTTTTAGAAATCCATTTAGGTATGGCTGCTAAGCAATTAGGAATCCATGTTGCTACACCGGTATTCGACGGTGTTGAACAAGATGATTTAGATCAAATTATGGCTGAAGCAAAAATGTCACCTGATGGAAAATATACTTTATATGACGGTCGTACTGGTCGTAAGTTTGATAATAAAGTCAGTGTTGGCGTTATGTATATGATTAAACTTGACCATATGGTTGACGATAAATTGCACGCTAGAAGCGTTGGACCTTATACATTGGTTACTCAACAACCGATGGGCGGAAAAGCGCAAAATGGTGGACAGAGATTCGGGGAAATGGAAGTTTGGGCTTTGGAAGCTTATGGAGCCGCTTATACTCTTCAAGAAATGTTAACTGTTAAATCAGATGATATTATCGGAAGAAATAAAGTGTTTAAGGCTATTACTGATGGCAAGCCAATTCCAGCACCATCATTACCAGAATCATTTAGAGTTTTAACAAGAGAATTAAGATCATTGGGTATTTATGTTGAACTTATTAATAAGGATACGGGCGCCAATGAAGTAGATAAGAGTTTAGTTGATAATGATACAGATGATTACATCAACAAATTTGGTTTTCAATCGTAAGGAGGAAGAATAATGAGTCAAAAATTTTCACATTTGAAGATTAGATTAGCATCTCCTGAAGAAATTAGAAGTTGGTCTTTCGGAGAAGTTACTAAACATGAAACAATCAACTACCGTACATTGAAACCGGAAAAAGATGGATTATTCTGCGAAAGGATTTTTGGGCCAACCAAAGATTATCAATGTGCTTGTTCAAACAAATCAAAGAAAAGTTCACACCCTGGCAAAATTTGTCCAAACTGCGGTGTGGAAATTACAGAAGCAAAAGTTAGAAGAGAAAGAATGGGACATATCGAGCTTAAAGCTCCAGTAGTTCATGCTTGGTATTTAAGAAATTCACCTTCTAGACTAGCTACTTTACTCGATATAAAAGCAAAAGATTTAGAAGAAGTAGTTTATTTAGCTTCTTATATAGTTGTAGAAGCCGGAGATACAGGTTTAGAATTTAAACAAATATTATCAGAAAGAGATTACACTGATAAATATTTTGAATTTGGTTCTAGATTTAAAGCTTTAACCGGCGCAGAAGCAATTAAATACTTATTACAAAAATTAGATTTAAAAGAAGAAACATTAAGACTTAGAGTAGAACTTAAAACCGCTTCTAAACAAAGAAGAGAAAAGATAGTAAAAAGACTATCTGTGGTAGAAGCTTTCGCTCAATCTGATAATAAACCGGAATGGATGATCTTGGAAGTGTTACCAGTTATTCCGCCGGATTTAAGACCGATGGTACAACTTGACGGTGGTAGATTCGCAACAACTGACTTAAATGATTTATACAGAAGAATCTTAAATCGTAATAAGCGTTTAGAACGTCAATATCAACAAAACGCTCCTCATCTTATCACTAAGAATGAAAAGAGAATGTTGCAAGAAGCTGTTGATGCTTTGATTGACAATTCAAAACGCGGAAGAAAAATGGTTGTTGAAAGAAACCGTGCTTTAAAATCTTTATCTGATATGTTAAGAGGTAAACAAGGTCGTTTCCGTCAAAACTTATTAGGAAAACGTGTTGATTATTCAGGACGTAGCGTTATCGTTGTTGGCCCAGACTTAGAAATGTACCAATGCGGTTTACCTAAAGAGATGGCTGTAACCTTATTTAAACCATTCGTCATAAAAGAAATGATTGAAAGA
>JAVEVN010000022.1:0-10865 GCA_034005025.1 Candidatus Izemoplasmatales bacterium
GTGTTAATGATAAGTTTATCACTTTTTTTATATCTCATTACATCTTTAATGTGATGAGCGTTGGAGTCGGTTAATATCAGTTCTTCATCTTTAAATAAATCTTTATCAATAAAATATCTTTGCATTTTCATTCACCATAAATATCATAACATAAAATCTGTTATTTCAAAGAAAAAACAACCGAAATCGGTTGTTTTATAAATCTGTTTTTATAACTTCGTAAGCTCTAGCGTTTTTACCATCTCTTAATGTAACGATTGTTGTATCGGTATATTTTGACAATACTTCCATTTTTTGCGGTGGTGTAGCTAGTAAGATTTGGACAGGTAGTTGTTTGATAAACTTCATCATTGCCTTGATTCTCGATGTATCCATTTTATCGAATACTTCATCAAATAAAATCAATCCGATTGAATCGTGGCTGACGCCTCTTGAGGCTTGTTCGAAGACTCTTACAAATGAAGCTAAAGTCGCAACATAGAATGGAACTTGAGTTTCTCCACCGCTCTTTTCCTTAAAGACTTTAGAGTAAAGATATCGATCTCCAGCCGTGTTAGAAATAGCGATGTCATAATCCATATAAGTTCTATAATCAGTAAATTTGTTTACTGTACCTTGAGAATTTAAGTCTTCTGAAGCAAGGTTAATAAATAATTCTTCAAGCTGTCTTTGATATTTCATCTCGAAATCATAATTAAAGATTTCTTCACCAGTCTTCATCGATTCATCGCTTAAGACCATATCGTAATAATCGCCATATTCTTTCGATTTAGGGAAGATAAATTCATAAGTGTCTTCACCGAAATGAATTGTTTTTAAAGTTTCATTAATCTTTGAAATTTCTTCTTGAGCTGAAACGATATAGTTTCTTAGTTTTGCGATAAAGTCTTCTTTAAACAATTTTTCCGCTGTTTCTCTTGCTTCTCTAACCTTGGTTTCATATTTAACCAATTCAGATTTCACTAATTTATCTAACTCGTCAAGATATTCGTTCATATAATTTAAGCCATATTTATAACTTAAATTGTATTTGGACGTATAATGAATTTGTTTGTTTTTAAGCGAGTCTTCTAAGTTAATGATATTATTAAGTTCAGATTCGATTTTAGCTTGATAATCTTCAAAAATAGCAGTGATATTAGAATTTTTCTTCACTTCTAATTCATAAAGTTCTCTTGCTTCTTTTTTGATGACTAAATTATCAGTTGTAGCTAAATTACTTTCAAATTCTTTAATTTGATTTTCAATTTCTAATAACTCATCATGAGATTTTAATTCATCGCTTTCAAGTTTTCCTTGTTTTTGATAAGCTTTTTGACGATTAGAGTTATATTCTCTAATTTCATCTTTAACTTCTTCAAATTCTTTTCTTAATTCACTCAAGTCTTCTTGCGGAACATTCTTCTTCTTCAGTACTAAGTTTTTCCGTTTTTCCTTTAAGCTGTCAAGTGAATAATATGTCTTTAACATATTGATAAAACTTTCTAGATTTAATGCTGTTAAAGCGTTGTTTTCTTCAGTAATCATTTGAATTTTATCAGTTAATGTTTGATGTTCGTCTTTTAATTCTTTTGCTTTAATTCTCCAGTTTTCTAATTGTTTTTGTCTTGCTTTTTTTCCGATAAACGGTTTTTCCGTTTTATTGAATAAAGATCTTACTGTATATGAACGATAAACCATTCCGCTTTTTGTGATAGCCTGTGGATACTTTTCTAGTTCATTAACGTCATCAACCATAATTAAGTTTCCACAGATCATATTGATATAATGTTCAGCGTCAATATTTTCAGAAGTAATAATTGAAGCTAGTGAATTATCGCGGAAATTGGTGAAATGTTGAATCTTTTTAGTGTTGACTAAACCAATCCCATAAATATCTAAACTATCTTTAATTTGATTATAAACATTCAAGGCTTCATCAAAATATCGAGGTTCGACAATCAAGTTGAATCTTTGTTGGCCTAAATAATCCTCGATTGTATTAGCCCAATCTTGATCGGTTATTTCCAATAATTCACAGAGAATATGAACCTTTACTTCTTTTCCGTAACGTTTTAATACTCCTTCTTCAATCTTTGATTGGAGACGTTTAATCATTGGATTATAGCTCAATTGATTATTGTCTAAATCTTTTAGCGTCATATATACTTCATTAATTTCTTTGACTAAATCGTCACGCATCTGTTGATAACGACCTAGAGAGACTTTATTGTTATCGATCGTTTCGTTGATGTTTTTATTGATTGTGATAAGTTTTAATTTTTGGTCTTCATAGTTTTCGTCATCGATTTTATCAAGTTCAATTTTTGCTAGGTCATTATAAACTTTATTATTGAATTCAGTTTTCAACTCATTGATTATCTGCTTCATCTTTTTAACTTTTTGTGAAGCGTAATTTCTTAATTCAACTTGTTGATCAATCTTTTTTGTTAATTCAGAGATTTCTTTATCATAGATTTCTGTCGCTTTGAAACTTTCGTTGTTTTTCAACATCGAATAGATTTCACGAGATCTTTCATCTAAGATATCGAGTTGAGCATTGATTTCGTCGATTAGTTTTTGGTTTTGTTCCTTAGCTATAAGAATCTTTTCTTGTTTTTTGTTGATTTGATCAATTTTGCTCTTCAATGATTCAACTTCTAACATCTTCAAGAAATACTCATAGAATTCTTTTTGATCCTGATTGTTCTTTATTTCTTCATAAAGATGCTTAATCTCATTTAAATCATTAACTTTTTCTTTTATTATTTTCAAAGTTGCTTCTAAGTCTTTGTATGCATGAATCGATTCTTTAATCGATTCGACATCAAGTTCTTTTTCTTCCAATAGATAACGATAAATAAAATCTTTAACATCAGGAATCGGTTTAAAAGCTAATGCTTTTGGAAGGAGTGAAAAATAATTTTCGTTCAAAGACCCAAACAATGACCTAAACGCAAGTTTTGCTTCTCTCCTGGTTAAGAAAACTCTTTTTGCTTTTCTAGTTTTTTTGAAGTTCACTGTCGTTAAGATTTTTCCTTCATCGTCAATAAATAATGACTCTTCTATTGAACCGTCATATTCATAGAAAATTACTTTTGGATTTACTATGTCTCCAAACACATCGATAACAGTACCGATAGTAAAGTATTCTTCTTTTCTCTCATCGTAAAATTCCAGCGCAATATGTCCGGTAGTATCTTGTTCACGCAAATATTCTTGAGTATCAGTTCCTAATTTACACTTTACATAACCTCTCAAATCTCTTTTACTTTTTTCATTTGCCGCAATGTTAAAGATTTGATCACCGGCTGTTAGTACAAAAGCAATGGCATCGACAATCGTCGATTTACCAGTTGCGTTTTGTCCGGTTATCAAAGTATTGTTTTTTACATGAAGAGTTTCATTGGCAAAATAATGCCAATTTATAAGCCTAACTTTAGTCAGTTTCTTCATTTTCTTCACCTTCATTTCTATCTTCGATATTAGCTACCAGATTATAAACGTCATTGATAGCCTGGGTATTGATTGCCAGAAGTATTGTTGGGTAGATTACGATTCTAGTATTCGCTTTGGTTATGTCACCGAGAGGTTCGATGATATTTAATCTACGATATGTTCTTAAGATTTTAATCAGATCCGTTTTGTTTATTTTCTTCTTTAATTCTAAAGAATCATAATATTGATGAATCTCATCAACTTTAATTACAACATTGTCATTAATTGATGTCTTCATTAAATGTTGATGGTAAAGAATTCGTAAGATTAAAAGTACCAAAGTCTCTTCTTTCTTCAATCTTAAAACATTAGAGCTTTCTCGATTGATCAATTGAACTGCGCCCATTTCTCGATCCAATACGATTTCAAAATCAATCACGTCGAAATACTCGTCAAAATAATGTTTGTAAGATATTAGAAAGTAATACATTTCCTTATTATCCTCTTTATCTCTAGCGATAAAAGAATTTTGTAATAGCTTTAAGCTAGTTTTTGCAAATAATTGCTTTTGTCCTGAATTTAATTCTTCAAATTTTTCTAATATCATTGTTAATACCCCCTAATGATTTCAAAATCGTATAAATCAAAGCGCTTAGTGGCGATTTTTTCATAAAGCTGATTGATTGAATAATCTAATTCTTCTCCTGCATACACCAAGATGTATAAAAGTCTGATAATCGCTTCATCACTCATATCTTCTCTTAAGATTTCCGAAGCTTTAATAAGTTTATTCTTTTTAAAATAAGCATTTAAGTATTTTGTTATTACATCTTCTGAGTAATTAGTTTCAAATTCATTGTAAAATTCTTCTTGTAACCTTCTATCCGGGCCACCGTTATTTTCAACTAAATATTGAGCGTCTGCATGTTTATATATTCCACGAGGAGTATAGACTGACTTGTTTGATAATTGTTGATATGAGTTGATATTAAACAAAGGTGAAATGTCATTTAATGCTTTAGCCGTTTGATGCTTTCTAATCTTATTTCCGGTATAACTTAATATTCTCGATAATTTGGTAATGACGTTTTCATCATCTGATAATAAAAATTTAATTTTTGCGATTGTTGTATTGACATAGATTTTATTCTTATTGTCAATTTCATCGATGATATATGAAATCGAATTGTAAATATCGATGATGTCGTCAATCTTTTTATTAGCCTTCATCATCGCGATATCAGGATCATTATGATTTTTTACCAAATACTCTTTAGATATCAATTCCATAACCAAAGGATCTGTTTGATACTCTTCTAATCTTTTTACAATGTCGACGCGATATTTATTGATGTTATCAGAAGTCTTAAGTCTTCTATATGCGTGATCTACTAGTTCGACTTTATAATTTACTAAGAGATGAATTAAGTCTTTGATTTCGTTATTTTCAACAATCTGCCTAATATAAAATTTTAATCTTGAATCAAGTTTTCTAATTTCTCTAACAAAGGCAATAGTATTTTTATATACCTGGTCAAGTGTTAACGCATATTCGCCATGATCATTGCTAAGGAGAGTGTATACAGTAAAGATATAGCCTCTGAATTCATGAACTTCGTTATCTTCGCCATAATAACTATCATCGCCGATTTCTTTTAATGCTTCAATAACTGTTATCGAATAATCTCTAAAATTAAGAATCTCTTCATAATCATTGTTAACATCAATATCAATCCATTCGCACTCTTCTAATCTTCTTAAAATTTGATTTGCGCGATCGCGATTTGTAAGTAAAGTTTCTTCCTCTTCGGTTTCTTCTTCAAGTTCTTCTTCCAATGGATTTATATCTAAATAATCGATAATAGCTTGTCTAGCAATTGATTTATCAATCCCTAGAATTGATCCTTGTTCATAAACTTTAAATAATTCTAAAATACAAGAGACATAAACTCTTTGATTTTTGCTTGATAGAACGCTAAAAAACTGTTTTGGTACGATATCAAATATATTCATAATCTCACATCCTAACTTTCACGATAATATTCAAACTTGCCGTCCACAAGAGACGATATGGTATTTTCAATCATTACCCAGTCTTTTCTAAATGACTTTAATGCTTTTTTTCCTTTAGGAGTGATTTGATAATAACGTCTACCCATGCCTTTTTTATTCTTCCCTGTATAGGACTCAATCATTTCATCTTTAAGTAATCTTTTTAATGCGATGTAAAGAGTTGCTTCTGTAAGTTGAATGTTACTTTCACTTACAGATTCAATTATTCTTGTCATTTCATATCCGTAACTATCGAATTTGGATAAAATTGAAAGAATAATATAATCAGTAAATCCTCTAATATATTCGCCAGAGTTAGTCATTATCTCACCTCCTTTATATAATCTTTTTATATATAACGCGTTTATGCATTGTCGTATTATACATTTATAGTTTATACATAATTTATTTATATTATAACTCTTTAAGTAAATCGTGTAAAGTCTTTATTTGAAAATTTTTTTATTTTTTTAAAAAAAGAAAAAGATAGTCTTTCAACTATCTTAAATCTTATCTATTAATTTATATATTATTATCTATTAAAGTTTGATTTGAATCGATCCCACCAATTTTTTTGTGGTGTAGCTTCATCTTCTACTTTTCTTAACTCTTCAAGAGCTTTTCTTTGTTGATTGGAAAGTTTTTGCGGTGTGACTACTGTTACAATTACATGTTGATCGCCAAGTTGTTTGGTTCTTACATTTGGCGCACCCTTTCCTTTTATCCTAAACTTAGATTCAGATTGGGTTCCAGGCGGTATTTTTAATAAAACCGCTCCATAAACAGTATCAACTCTAATTTCAGTACCTAAGGCAGCTTGAGAAAATGTTAATGGAACATTGACGATTATATCGTCACCTTCTCTGATATACTTATCGGAAGGTTTAACTTCAAACACTATGTATAAATCGCCATTAGGGCCGCCATTTAAGCCTTTATTGCCATAACCCTCAAGTCTAATTTGTTGGCCGGTTTCAATTCCTTTAGGAACTCTGATTTCAACTTCTTTAGAAATTCTTTCGACACCTTCGCCATTACAATTAGAACATTTTTTAGTGATTTCTTTACCTGTTCCATTACATGTAGGACAGACTGTTCTTGTTTGAGTTCTTCCGAATAGAGTCTGTTGTTCCATAATCACAGAACCACTACCACCACATTGACTACAAACTCTAATATCTTTTTTGCTTTCCGCACCTAAACCGTGACAAACATGACATTCATCATAAACCGGTACTTTAATTTTTTCAGTTTTACCAAAAATTGATTCTTCAAATGTGATTGACATTCGTCTTTGAATATCTGAGCCTTTTCTTGCTCTATTCGCTGTTTTGGTGGTTCTTTGACCGCCACCGAAAAAAGCTGAGAATATATCACCGAAATCAAAACCTTCAAACCCAGCTCCACCGCCAAAACCTCCTTGACCGAAGCCACCATTTGCGGCTTGGTGGCCAAATTGATCATATTGACCTCTTTTGGTTTGGTCACTTAAAACATCATAAGCCTCTTGAACTTCTTTAAATTTAGCTTCTGCATTTGGTTCGGTTGAAACATCGGGATGATATTTTTTTGCTAATTTCCGATAAGCTTTTTTTATTTCATCATCTGAGGCCGTTTTACTTATGCCTAACACCTCATAGTAATCTCTTTTATCCATTAAACCACCTCGAGACTAAAGGCTAAATCGCCTTTATTATACTTCTTTATAATCAGCATCAAAAACTTCATCGTCTTGATCTTTATCGTCTTCCTTAGTTGAATCAGTATCAGCGTTTTCATTTTGTGATGCTTGTTGTTCCTTATATACTCTTTCAGATAAAGCTTGAGTAGATTTTTCTAAATCTTCTTTAGCTCGTTTAATTTCGTCTAAATCGTCACCTTTTAAAGCTTCTTCTAAATCTTTAATTTTAGCTTCAGCGTCGCTCTTTTCTTTATCTGTAACTTTATCTCCTAAATCGCTTATAGCTTTATTTGTCATGAAGATCATTTGGTCAGCTTCGTTTCTAAGATCGGCTTCTTCACGTTTTTTCTTATCAGCTTCAGCGTTTTCTTCAGCTTCTTTAACTAAACGATCAATTTCATCGTCTGATAGACTAGAACTTGATTGAATTGTAATTGAATTTGCTTTGCCAGTTGCAGTGTTTTTCGCACTTACATTAACAATACCGTTAGCGTCAATATCAAATTTAACTTCAATTTGCGGAATTCCTCTTGGTGCTGGCGGAATATCTGTAAGTTGGAAATGTCCAAGTGTTTTATTATCTTTAGCCATTGATCTTTCACCTTGAAGCACATGGATATCAACTGCTGGTTGATTGTCAGCTGCAGTTGAGAACACTTGTGATTTAGATGTTGGAATGGTTGTATTTCTTTCAATTAGTTTTGTAAAGACGCCACCTAGGGTTTCAATACCTAAAGAAAGTGGAGTAACGTCTAATAATAATACGTCTTTAACATCACCTTGTAAAACTCCACCTTGAATAGCTGCGCCCATTGCAACAACTTCATCAGGGTTGATTGAACGGTTAGGTTCTTTTCCTAAAATCTTTTTAACTGCGTCTTGAACAGCTGGAGTTCTAGTAGAACCACCAACTAATAAAACTTCATCGATATCTTTAGCTGTCATCTTCGCATCTCTTAAAGCTCTTTTAACCGGTTCAACAGTTCTTTCAACCAAATCGGCTGTCAATTCATTGAACTTAGCTCTTGTAAGAGTTTTTTCTAAATGTAAAGGACCGCTTGAATTCATTGAAATGAATGGTAATGAAATAGTTGTTGAAGTAATGCTTGAAAGTTCTTTTTTAGCTTTTTCAGCTGCGTCTCTTAGTCTTTGATAAGCCATCTTATCTTTACTTAAATCAACACTTTGTTCTTTTTTGAACTCAGCTGTTAACCAATCAACTACTTTATTGTCAAAGTCGTCGCCACCTAGATGATTATCACCACTTGTAGAGATAACTTCAAAAGTTCCGTCACTTAATTCAAGGATGGAAACGTCGAAAGTTCCACCACCTAAGTCATATACCAAAACTGTTTGTTCTTTGGTTTTTTTGTCAATACCATAAGCTAAAGCAGCCGCAGTCGGTTCATTGATGATTCTTTTAACTTCAAGACCGGCAATTTTACCAGCATCTTTTGTAGCTTGTCTTTGAGCATCGTTAAAATAAGCCGGAACGGTAATTACCGCTTCAGTAACTTTTCCGCCTAAATAAGCCTCAGCTGATTCTTTTAAGTTTCTTAAAATCATTGCTGAAATTTCCTGTGGAGTATAGCTTTTATTGTTGATCTTAACCTTTTCAGTTGTCCCCATTTTACGTTTAATTGAATAAACTGTATTTGGATTAGTTATTACCTGACGTTTAGCTACTTCACCAACTTGAATTTCATCATCTTTAAATGCAACTACTGATGGAGTAGTTCTATTTCCGTCTAAATTTGGAATTACCTTCGCTTCTTTTCCTTCCATTACTGATACACATGAGTTTGTTGTACCTAAGTCAATACCGATAATTTTCATATTTATCTACCTCTTTCTTCTATTCTTCTATATTTTCTTCTAAATTTTCTTTTAAATCTTCTTCATTTGATTCTGGTTTTATATTGATAATAACCATTGAAGGTCTAAGTACTCTATCTTTGAATTTATAACCTTTTTTAACGATTTTTAATATGGTGTTTTCCTCTTTCTCAGGATCATATTCCTTATCGAATGCCTCATGGATAAATGGATCAAAACTATCGCCTACCTTGGATTCAATAATGGTAACTCCTTCATCCTTTAATGCATTGAACATCATATCTTTAATCATTTTAAAACCGTAAAGGAAATTCTTTAAGTTTTTATCTTCGGTTTCCATATTCAAGGCTTGATCAAAAACCTCGATAGAATCAATTAATTTATCTGCCAAAGTCATTGAAGAATACTTTCTTTCCTTCTTCAAGTCCTCTGTCATTCTTTTTTTATAGTTTTCCATCTCTGCCAAATTGCGATAATATTTATCTTTGATGGTCTTTAACTCTTCTTGAATATCTTCTAACTGATCTTCTAATTTGTTTTTCTTTTTCTTCTTATTTTGTTTCTCATCTTTTTGAGTATCAGAAGTTTTTTCTTTTTCTACTAATTCCTTCTCATCCTCAACAATAAGCTCTTTTTCTTGTTCACTCATCTTTATTTACTCCTCTTCATATAGTTTTTGAATATGTTTAGCAAGATATTTCATTAAAGGAATAACCCTTCTGTAATCCATTCTTGTCGGTCCGACCAGTGAAATCGTTCCTTTTTCACCGTCTACGGTATCATAAGTTGATGAAATTACCGTACAGTCTTGCATTGACGTTATTTGGTTTTCCGTTCCAATCTTTACAGAAACACCTTCAACGTCTGATTCAACAATCTTAAATATCTCATTATTTTCAATTGTTGAAATAAATTCACGTAATTTTTGAATATCATTGAATTCCGGTTGATAAAGCATATTGGATTGTCCGGTCAAATAATATTTTGTTTGGGCGAATTTTGAGAAAGCTTCAATAAAGGAATCAACGATTGTTTCACGATATTTAAGCAATTCTTTGATATGACTATGTTGAATTTCGTAATGAAGTTTTTCCGATACTTTTGAAATCGGCGTATCAACAAGCATTTCATTTAACAAATCGATGACTTTAATCAATTCATCCGTGTCGATATCTTCATGAATGTTTATTTGTTTAGATTCAACATAACCAAAATTGGTAATTACTAAAATTAAAGCTTGGTGAGAACTGATTGGCACTAATTGAACTTTCTTAACTTTTGAGTGATAAGCATTAGGTCCTAATGAAATTGCGGTACAGTTGGTTGCTTGCGATAAAAGATCAATCGCTTCTTTAATCAACTCGTCGCGTGCAGTTTCTTTATTATTAAATAATTCTTCAAACTCAAAAAACCCATCAGTTTCTTCATCTAGGTTTTTTACTATCGTTTCTATATAATAACGATATCCCTTTTCAGAAGGAACTCTTCCTGAAGATGTATGAGTTTTTTCAATATAACCTAAATCTTCTAAAATTCCCATTTCATTTCTAATTGTGGCCGATGAAACATTCAATACGTCTACCAGTGTTTTAGAACCAATCGGTTCAGCTGATTTGACATATTCATCGACGATTAGTTTGAGAATTATTTCTTGCCTTTTCGTCATATAATCACCCTTTAGCACTCCCATTATTTGAATGCTAATGATATTATACTAAAGGTTTTTAGCAATGTCAAGCCTTGAGTGCCAGTTTTTTTTAAATTAAATTACTTTAATAAAAATAAAAAAGCTAAGAAAATTCCTAGCTTTATCGCAAATTTATTAAATATTGATTATGAGCGATAATATCGCTCATTTGTCCGCCTCTACCATGTCCTG
>JAVEVN010000023.1:0-10649 GCA_034005025.1 Candidatus Izemoplasmatales bacterium
TACATAAATACGCAGTAGTTAATCCTAAAATTATTTCTTATTCAGAAAAATTAACCTACTTACCTGGCGGTGAAGGATGTTTATCAGTGGATGAAGAAATAACCGGATTAGTTAAAAGATATCAAAAAATCAAAGCTAGGGCGATTCTTGTAGATTTAGAAACAGGCAATTATGAAGAGACTGTCTTAAAACTATCTGGTTATCCGGGAATTGTTTTCCAACATGAGTATGATCATCTAATGGGAGTTATGTTCGTAGATAAAATCGATGATAATCTATTAGATATAGAACCTGTTAAGTTTAAAACATTTGATGAAGAATAAAAATAAGCCTATCTAACTGATAGGCTTTTTTATTTACTATATTTTCTTTAATTCTGTTGCGAAGACTCTTCCGAATTCAAGGATTTCTAATTCTTGAGATTTTGAAGGTCTAAATTTAATTTTCAAACCTTTCAAAGGTTTCATTTTTAACTGTTCAAGCCTTTGCGTGATATTATCCACTGCTTCGCCGCTCCATCCATAAGAGCCAAATGAGGAAGCTAATTTCCCTTTTAAGACTTCATAATTCAATTCCGCTAACACTTCCCAAACGATCGGAACTGTATCTCTAACAATCGTTGCTGAGCCGATTAAAAAGCCGTCTGATTGTTTAATTCTTGAAGCAACTTTTTTAGCATCGGCCTTAATAAGATCAATTAACTCTACATTAATATCGCCACTAAATTCATTTTCTATTCCTTCTTTAATAATTTCTGCCATTCTTCTCGTATAATTATATGCGCTAGCAAAAGGTATAACTACTAAAGGTGGATTGTTTTTTTGTTCTTGAGACCAACTATCGTATAAACTGATTGCTTTTTCAATGTATTCACTCTCTAACACAGCTCCATGTGAAGTAGCGATAATTCTTGGATTTAACTCTTTGACTTTATTTATTCCTCTTCTAACCGATGGCATAAAAGGAGACATAATCGCATCAAAATATTCTTTTAAGCTACGGTTATAATCTTCAGTGTTTTTTAAATTCTTTGATACAACACCATCAAAAGCATAATGAGCACCGAAGAAATCACAAGTAAACAAAATATTGTCTTCTTTTAAGTAAGTGAACATTGTATCAGGCCAATGTAAATTAGGTTGAAGAGTAAACTCTAAAGTTTTGTCTCCCAAACTTAAAGTTTCGCCTTCTTTTACTTTATGATAATTAAATTCATTTTCATTAATAATCTCTTTTAAGTTCATAAATGCTGGAATTGAACCATAAACTTGAATATTCGGATTTTGTTTTAAAACATACTCAACGCAACCAGAATGATCTGGTTCAGCGTGATTAACAACCAAATAATCGATTTCTTTGATATCAACAATATCGTTAATCCTTTCAAAGAATTCTTCTTTAAAAGGCTCTTTAGCGGTATCGATAAGGGCGGTCTTTTCACTTCCCACAACTAAATAAGAATTATATGTAGACCCAAAATCTGTATCCATGACAATATCGAATACTCTTAGGTCATAATCAATCGTGCCTACCCAGTAAACACCATCAGCTATTTTATAAGATTTCATTATTTTCACCTCATAGATATTATACAAGAATTTAGCATTTAAGACAAATATTTGACTTATTTTTGTTATATTAACTCAAGCAATTGACTTTAATTAATTTTTTTGATAAAGTACTATGTGTGATAGAGTAATATATTTTAGGAGGATAAATTATGAATTATAAGCTAATAACCGATTCTTGTGTTGATTTACCAAATGACTTAGCTATTAAACTTGAACTTGATGTAATACCGCTAAAAGTTACCATTAAAGGAAAAGAATACGCTAACTACTTGGATAATCGAGAAATCAATCCAGTGATGTTCTATGATTTGTTGAGGGAAGAAAATACCGCTACTACCGCTCAATTAAATCCAAATGATTTTATTGAAAAGTTTACACCGATATTAACTGCTGGAGAAGACGTTCTATATTTAAGTTTTTCCAGTGCGTTATCAGGTACTTACTCATCTAGTTTAATCGCTCAGAAAGAACTTAAAGAGTCTTTCCCTGACCGTAAAATAATCATTATCGATACTTTAGCAGCTTCGATGGGACAAGGCTTATTAGTAACCTTGGCTGCCAAAGAAAGATTGAATGGCAAAACGATTGATGAAGTAGCTGAATTCGTTGATGATATTAAATTGAAAATATGCCACTTATTTACCGTAAGTGATTTAGGACATCTAAGGAGAGGCGGAAGATTATCTGCCAGCTCATTATTCCTAGGTAATCTATTAAGCATTAAACCTTTACTTCACGTTAATTTAAAAGGCGAATTAAAAGTATATGGTAAAGCAAGAGGCAGATTTAAATCATTAAACAATTTAGTTAGCCGTATGGAAGAATCATTTGATAAAGATAACAATGATATAGTTTATATCTCACATGGTGATTGTTTAGAAGACGCAATCTACGTTAGGAATATCATTAAAGATAAATTGAATTTAAAAGATGAACAGTTTTTAATAAATCATATCGGACCTGTTATTGGAGCTCATTCAGGAGTTAATACATTAGCAATCTTTTATGTAGGAAACGAAAGAGATATGAAGTAGAGAATTTTCTCTACTTTTTATTTTTTTAAGGCTAAAAAATGTTATAATTAAATAAGTCAAAAGTCACAACTTGAGGTATAACTCTATGTATGAAATTTTAGAAAAAAGGGCTTTAAATATCGATGTGGATCTATTTAAAATTAAAGCTCCTTTGGTAGCTAAGAATACAAAACCAGGAAATTTTTTAATTATTCGCGTTGATAAAAACGGAGAAAGAATTCCTTTGACAATCGTTGAAAATGATGAAGAATCAGTAACTATAATTTCGCAAAAAGTGGGCTTTTCCACTAAATCCTTAAGCAAGAAAAATGTCGGCGATTGTCTTGAAGATGTCGTCGGTCCTTTAGGTAAACCAGCAGAGATTAAAGATGCAAAAAATGTTATTGCTGTAGCAGGTGGGGTTGGGGCAGCACCGCTTTATCCACAGTTAAAAGCTTACTTTGATTTGGGTACAAAAATTGATTTAATTATCGGTGCTTCAAATAAGGAACATTTGATAATGCTTGATATGTTTGAAGCAATTTGTGAAAACATTTATATTTCAACTGACGACGGATCTTTAGGAACAAAAGGTTTTGTGACTGATGTTCTTAAAGACTTATTAAAGAATAATAACTATGATTTGTCGATAGCTATAGGTCCATTAATAATGATGAAAAATGTTGTGGAAATGAATAAAAAATATCAGTTAAAAACTGACGTTTCCTTAAATCCAATCATGATTGATGGAACCGGTATGTGCGGTAATTGTCGAGTTACAATTGGAGGAAAGACTTTTTTTGCTTGTGTTGACGGCCCTGATTTTCCTGGAGAAGATATTGATTTTGATGAATTACTTCATCGCCAAAGATATTATAGAGATGAGGAACATAGATGCAATTTAAGGCTTGGTGAAACAGATGATTGATAGAGTTAAAATGTCTGAACTTGATGCTTTGGTTAGAAATAAAAATTTTTCTGAAGTAGCCTTAGGTTTAACAATAAAACAAGTTAAAATTGAGGCGTCTAGATGTCTTGATTGTAAGAATCCTCGCTGTGTTACAGCTTGTCCAGTAAACATCGATATTCCTAGATTTATAAAACTGATCTTAGAAGAAAAGTATGAAGATGCTTACTGTACAATCTATCAAGACAATATCCTTCCCGCTATTTGCGGTAGAGTATGTCCTCAAGAAAAACAATGCGAAGGTGCTTGTGTACTCGGAATTAAATACGAGAGTGTTTCAATCGGCGCTTTAGAAAGATTCTTAGGAGATTTCTGTTTAAAAAACTGTGTGTTGACAAGCGAAGATATAGTTGAAAACAATCAGAAAGTAGCTATTGTTGGTAGTGGACCTGCAGGTATTGCTTGTGCAGCGGCTATTAGAAGATTAGGTTATACGACAGACGTTTTTGAAGCCTTACATGAATACGGTGGCGTTTTAAAATATGGTATTCCAGAGTTTAGACTTCCTAAATCTATAGTGGATGAAGAAATAAAAAGACTAGAAAATCTCGGAGTAAATTTTCATAAAAATGTAATAATCGGTAAAACAATTACCATTGATCAATTATTCAACGATTATCAATATAAAGCTATTTTTATTGGTTCTGGTGCTGGTCTACCTAGTTCTTTAGGTATTAAGGGTGAAAACTTAAATGGCGTATACTTCGCCAACGAATTCTTAACTAGAGTCAACTTAATGAAAGCTAATAATTTTCCTACTTCTGCCACTCCGATTAAGATTGGTGAAAAAGTCGCAGTTGTCGGTGGCGGTAATGTTGCGATGGATGCTGCAAGAACTGCTATAAGGCTTGGAGCTAAAGAAGTTTATATCGTCTACCGTAGAGATATGGAAGCTTTGCCGGCAAGACTTGAAGAAATACATCACGCAATCGATGAAGGTGTTATATTTAAGCTCTTGCTAAATCCAGTTGAAATAATTGGTGAAGATTACGAAATAAAAGCGATTAAATGTCAAAAAATGGTTCTTGGAGAATTGGATTCATCCAACCGGAGAAGACCAATACCAATCGATGAGTTTGAAACTATTGAAGTTAATAATTTAATCGTAGCTATCGGACAAAGTCCAAATCCAATTATTAAAAACGCTACACCGGATTTAACGGTTGACGACTGGGGTAGAATAATTGTTGATGATTATCAAACATCAATCCCTGGAGTTTTTGCTGGAGGAGATATTGTAACCGGAGCCGCAACAGTTATTTTAGCTATGGGGGCTGGCAAAGAGGCTGCCAAAAAAATAGATAAATATGTTAGAACACTTTAACGAGTGTTCTTTTTTTTATTTTTTATTAAACATCTTATTGACAGGCAATAAAGATAGTATTAAAATAGCAATATGACAACCTTGTCATAAGGAGATATATATGCCAAAAGAAACTTTCTTTAATTTAAAAGAAGAAAAGAGATTAAAAATATTAAATGCGGCGATTGATCAATTTGCATTAAAACCGTATGAACAAGTAATGATTTCCGATATTATCAAAACAAGTGAAATTCCTAGAGGCAGTTTTTACCAGTATTTTACTGACAAAGAGGATTTATACACTCATATATTAAAGATAATTAATGAGGAGAAACGAAAGTTCTTAAACGAAACGTTAAAAAACACCGAAAAAATTAATTTCATTGAGCTAAGTAAAATACTTTTTAAAAACGGTGTAGATTTCGCTTTAGAAAGCCCAAAATTTATTCATATCTTTAATCACTTATTAACTCATAGAAATCAGATTTATGAAAAAGTAATGGCAGAAAACATCATTATTGCTAAAAATATTTTCATCGAATTGATTGAAAAAGATAAGTTAAATGGATTAATTAAAAAAGATATTGATTCAAGCGCTTTAGCGGAATTAATAATTCAATTAACTTCTACTATTGCGATTGATGAATTAGATATTGAAAATAAAGAAACAAGCTACAAAAAAATGTTGCAAAAAAATGACAACATCCTAAAAATCATTGGATACGGGATAATCAAAGGAGAAAATTAAAAATGTTTAAAGTAGAAAACTTAGAATTTAAGTACAAGAATAACAAAGAAGACGTAATTAAAGGTATTAATTTTGAAATTAAAGAAGGCGAAATTTTTGGTTTTTTAGGACCTTCAGGTGCCGGTAAGAGTACAACTCAAAAAATTATAATCAAAATTTTAGAGAATTATCGCGGTGAAATTTTTTATAAAGGCAAGAACTTAAAAGAATATAATAATGAATTCTTTGAAGAAATTGGCGTTAGTTTTGAAATGCCAATTCACTTCTCTAAAATGACAGCTATGGAAAATATAAAATTTTTCTTAAAATTATATAAGAATAACGCTGATGTCGAATCATTGATGAAAAAAGTTGGACTATGGGAAGACAGAGATAAATTAGTAGCCGAATTTTCTAAAGGGATGAAAATAAGACTTAATCTTGTTAGAGCTTTATTAAATAATCCGAAAATGTTATTTTTAGATGAACCAACCAATGGTTTAGATCCTACAAATGCTAAAATATTAAAAGACATGATTAGAGATTTTAAAGATCAAGGTGGAACTGTATTCATCACTTCTCATATCATGGCTGACATTGATCAATTATGTGATCGAGTAGCTTTTATAGTTGATGGAGAAATCAAAGAAGTCGATACGCCAAGAAACTTGAAAATCAGGTATGGCAAACAAGAAGTTATTGTGGAATATAGAGAAGATAACGAACTTTTAAGTCAAAGCTTTCCGTTACAGGAAATAGGTAAAAATAGCGATTTCTTAGATTTGATAGCCAATAAAAAAGTTGAAACTATCCACAGCGGTGAAACCACTCTTGAGGATATTTTCATCAAGGTAACCGGGGTGAGATTATCTAATGAAATTCAATAGACTATTCCTATTAATAAAAGGGGAACTACTAAGATTACATAAATATAATGTAATCGCAATTAGCGTACTTATCGCAATTATTTGGGGAGTAATGCTATACTTTGTTGATTCAGAAATATTCAATACTTTACTGCCATTTCTTATTTTAGTTGATACAACTTTGATGAGTTTGATGTATATCGGTAGTGTGATGTTTTTTGAAAAGAAAGAGTCGACGATGTCGACAATGTTGGTTACTCCCGTAACCAATCAAGAAATCATTCTTTCGAAAATAATCGCAAATACTATTCATAATATCTTTTCTACATTTCTAATAATAATCGTCTTCATCTTCGTTAAAGATGTAAAAATTAATTATTTATTGATGATACTGGCAATCAGTCTTTCTACTTCAGTATTTACGGGATTGGGATTATTCTTGGCTTATTATCAAAAAGACTTCTCAACAATGATGATGAATATTATGATTTTAATGTTTATACTTTTAATACCGACAAGCTTATACGCTTTTGGAGTCTTGACTGCGCCTATTTGGGAATACATTTTATTATTAAATCCAATTCAAGCAGCTAATGACATAATTATCGGTGGCTTTGAAGGTGTTGAACTAACTTGGAATTATTACTTTAGTTTAGGATATCTATTCATTGGCGGTATTTTAAGTTACAGGTTCTTAATCGTTCCTAAATTTAAGAATTATGCCGTATCAATCAGCGGGGTGTAATTATGTTAAAAACCGTAATTAAAGCCGAAATAAGAAATATGACTAGAGACAAGATGTATATCTTCTTCTGTGTCTTTCCGATTTTTTTAGGTGTTTCAGGTTATTTTCTAGTCCCATATTTAAGGGATGTAACCCCTGTGGGAAGCATAGTTCCTGAAATTGTCGTGATGATGTTAATTTTAATGACCGGCTATATGTTTGGCGCTTTAACAGCCTTTACTTTACTTGACGATAAAGACGATTTTGTTTTGATGAGCTTAAAAATAACGCCAATCTCAGTCAAATATTATGTAGCTGTTAAATTGTTTGTCAGTTTTGCCTTTGGATTTATTTCCACTGTGATCTTAATACTAGCAACTAACTTTTTACCTGATTCGTCTATTTGGACTATCTTCATGATTTCAATAGTAGCTGCCTTACAAGCTCCTGGAGTTACTTTAATCGTAAATTCCTTTTCGGATAATAAGGTAGAAGGATTTGTAATTATGAAAATGAGCGGGCTTATCTTAGCAGTGCCTGTAGTTGCCTTCTTCGTTTATGAATGGCAAGAAATATTTTTAATCGTCGCTCCAGGATTTTGGTCAGCGAGAATGATTCAAATTGAACTATTAAGTTTTATTCCAACTAATTTCAGCATAATAATCTATTTCATTTTTGGATTCATCTATAATTTATTATTTACATATATTTTTATGAAAATATACTCAAAAAGAAGTAATATATAGGAGGATATAATGCAAATTTTAAGTATTGTTTTAATTGTTTACGGATCTTTATGCGTATTAATCGCGGCTCTTAGACCACCTTTTATTATGAATATGAAAAAAATGCAGATTTTCCAAAAGTATCTTGGTAAAATCGGCACTTTGCTTGTAATATTAGGTATTGGGATTATAGCTATTGTTGTCGGAATTATAATTTATCCATAAGAAGAGTTGAATTTTCAACTCTTTTTATTTAGCTATATATTCTCTATCTCTTCTTCTTTCATAAACGGCTATTACTTGATTAAATTCATCAAGTTCAACTACGCACTCATTTTTTAAATAAATTTGCTTTTGATTATGTTCAAACATTAAGAAATACTTAAAATAAAGATGATTATTAATCCGAAAACTATTCAAAGGATCAAAACCAATAATTTTATCAATTTGGTGAATTTTAGGATTACTTAATAGAATCGCTTCAATTCTTTCAACTATAGCTTCATAATATTCTTCCAAAAAATTCAAGTTTAACATCGTATTTTCATAATATATTTCTTGAGCTTCAAATTCAGAAAATATCAACTCATAATTGTTTCTTTGTTCATCTTTTATTTCATATGAGTAATTTAATTCTAGTCTTTCTTTTATCAACAACATCAAAGCGCCAATATCATAACAAACATTTCTAATTGGGATATAATATTTCAAATTTTTAATATTTTCTTTCAATTTATCATATTCTTTTAAAAATTCTTGTTTGTCTAAAAATTTTAACGCTTTTAATTCTACAAACTTAGCGGTTCCTTCGACAGTTTCGATGCCCTCTTCATAATTTAACTCATTCAAATAATCTTTTCTTCTTCTTTCACGATAGGAAACAAACTTGACTAACGTTTCTTTATCTTCATCTTCATAAGCTTTTAACAATAGTTTTGTTTCGTCATATTTCAAAGCGATATTAAACTTTTCATAAAGATAACCCAATCCTAAAAACTCATTTGGAAATCTTAGTTCATTTTCACTCATTTGAAAAGCATGAAACATCTCATGAACAATTTTGCTAGAAAGACTATTATGATGAACAAAAACAGAATCAACCTTCCAAATTGCTAAATAACTATCTTCATAGACAATAGCCGTATTACCAATAAACCGGTTATCCAAAGGAATAATCTTATCCTTTAAGAAAACATAATTATCATTATAGAGTGCAAAGTCGTATGGTTTAAATCCTTGATATAACAAATCAAAATCAATTGAATTGATTTTTTCTTCAATTATATGATAAAGCTCAATAAATTGTTTTTTATTCTCTTTCAAAGAAATCACCACCTCTTATCATAATTCATTATATCAAAGAAAATGTCTTTATTAAATGTTATAATAGATAATGAGAAAAAATATAAAGTTGAAAGGGATTTAACATAAATTATGAAATTATGCACTTTATGCGGTAGTGAAGTTAAGGAAATATTAACTTTTAGAGATCGAAAATACTTTCAATGTAACAATTGCTGGTCAATTATAATGGACCCAAAATTTCATATCGATAATAAGAAGGAAAAAGAAAGATACGAATTACACAACACAACAATCGATGATGAAGGATATATAAATTTCATTAAACCAATTACCGATTATGTAATAGAAAACTTCAATTCAACCCATATGGGATTAGATTTTGGATCCGGTGAATTTGCAGTATTAAGCGAATTCCTTAGAAGAAAGGGTTATAATATTTTAAACTACGATCCGTATTTTAATAAAGATAAAACTATCTTGATCAAAAAGTATGATTTCATAATTTCTTGTGAAGTTGTAGAACATTTCTATGACCCTAAAGATGAGTTTCAGTTATTGAAATCATTATTGAAAGAAAACGGCAAACTAATTATTAAAACCGATCTAATTAAAGAAAATACAATTTTTAAAAACTGGTATTATAAAAACGATGAAACTCATGTGTTTTTCTATTCAAGTAAAACATTCGAATATATTAAAAAATGGTTAGGTTTTAAGAAATTAAAAATAGTTGATCGTCTTATTATATTAACTAACTAAACAAAAAACAGATACTCGAGTATCTGTTTTTATTTGTTCTTTAATAAAATGTCATTTTTAATATTTGTTCACCATCATTTATTTTCGTATCGATAAAGCCATATTTGATATAGAATTCAAAGGGTTGTTTTTCTTCCATCTCGCAAGATACATAAAGAGTTTTGATTTTATCGGTTTGACATTTTTTGATAATTATATCGAGAACTTTTTTACCGAATCCTTTGTTTTGATATTCTCGGGAAATCATAAACCGCCAAAGGTAATATGCTGGTAAATCCTCCTTCGGTATATCTTCATCCCAAAGAGCCATCATAATAAAACCTATCGGTTTATCAATTAAATAAATAGTTCTGACCCAAGCTCTATCTTTATTAGCATAAGCTTCTGCCAATGAATATACATTTGGCGCTACACATTTCTTTTGATAATCGGTTAAACCATCATAAAGTTTAATTACTTGATTGAAATTATTTTCGTTAATTTCTCTTAAATTGATATTTTCCATATAGTAACCTCATCAACTTCATTATATCAAAAAAAATAAAACAGACAATCACTATCGCCTGTTTAAATCATTTCTGGAGGACCCTGCCGGATTTGAACCGGCGGTGGGGGAGTTGCAGTCCCGTGCCTTACCGCTTGGCTAAGGGTCCTTTTAATAAATAAAGACTAAGTTGCCTTAGTCTTTG
>JAVEVN010000024.1:0-10605 GCA_034005025.1 Candidatus Izemoplasmatales bacterium
GCAGGAACCGCCATAATCGCTCCCGTTCCGTAAGTTATCATTACATAATCGGAGATAAAAATTGGAATCTCTTGGTTATTAACTGGATTGATAGCTACTAATCCTTTTATTTCAACGCCAGTCTTGTCCTTAGCTAATTCAATTCTTTCAAACTCTGTTTTAAGTTTAGCTTGTTCCTGATAGTTTCTGATTTCGTCTAAATTAGTAATTTGATTTTTAAACTCTTCTATATAAGGATGTTCCGGCGCAATAACCATAAAAGTAGCGCCATAGATAGTATCAGGTCTAGTGGTAAAAACTTTTAAGCTTTCTTTACTCTCTTTAATTGGGAAATAGATATAAGCGCCTTCAGACTTGCCAATCCATTTAACTTGTTCCATCTTAATTCTTTGATTAGAATCCAATTCTTCAAGACCTTCCAAAAGCTTTTCAGCGTAATCGGTAATCTTCAAGAACCAAACATCTTTTTCCATTTGCACAACGTCATTGTCACAGCGATCGCATTTACCGCCTTGAGATTCTTCATTGGAAAGAACAACTTTACAACTTGGACAGAAATTTACATAAGCAACATCTTTATAAACCAAACCATGTTCATATAATTTAAGGAAAATCCATTGAGTCCAGCGGTAATAATCAGGATCAGTAGTGTCTACCATCCTGGTGAAATCAAAGGAAAAACCAGCTCTTTTTAATTGGTTAACAAAAGTTTTAATATTTCTATCGGTTATTTCTCTCGGATGAATTTGGTTTTGGATTGCATAGTTTTCAGTCGGCAAACCAAAAGCATCGAAGCCAATCGGAAATAAGACGTTCTTTCCTTCCATTCTTCGCTTTCTAGAAATAACATCCAAAGACAAATAAGCTCTAATATGGCCAATATGCATTCCTGCCCCACTTGGATAAGGAAATTCAACCAAAGAGTAATACTTTTCTTTTTCAGAATAATCATTGGCATGAAAATACTTGTTTGAATACCAAATATCTTGCCATTTCTTTTCAATTTTTAGTTCATCAAAACTCGGAATAAATTCACTCATTAAAATCACCCTTTCAAAATAAAAAGTCCTTCACAAATAAATGTAAAGGACGAAATTTCCGTGGTACCACCTTAATTCTGGACATGCCAGCACTTAAAATCCTTTAACGCAAGATATACGGATTTTGCTCACGAGTTGCACAAAATCTACTCAACAGACTAATTTCAGAATAAAAGTCTTTGTTAGTTTTCACCAAACACTAACTCTCTTATAAAAGACATCTTATCTTACTTCTTCTGCATCGTTGTAATTACTTTAGATTATAACACATATTAAATAAAAAAGCCAAGCAAGAAATATCTTTAATCTTCATCTTCTTCTTCATTTTCTTCTTCATCTAAAATTTCATCATTTATTTCTTCTTCATTTATTACATTATCTTCCTGTTTATAATTTTCAGCTGTTCTTGACAAAATACGGATATGAACTTCTTTTTGTAAGGCGAAAACTGATCGATAAGCAAAAAGCATTAAGATAAAGAAAATAAAAGTATCAAAATTAATTAGATTATAAATAGAAAACAAGAAAGCCATTGGCGCAGCAGCAAAGGTTAACATCTTAAAAATCTTTTTATAAGATATAAATTTTTTAAATCTTATAAACGGTATCGTCGATATTAAAATTACAAACATAATTATCAATGAATTAACAAGAATATCCCCAATAATACCTACAGTGATAATGGAAATCTTTAAAATCATTATAATTTCTTCAAGACTAGTGATATCGTAAACACCTAAAATTTCAATCTCATTTATTGTTTCTCCGTATACTTGGATTGACAATCTTGAACCTTGAAGAATTATTGCCATTTCACCAATTTCATCAATTTCCGATAACTCCGTTGTTTCAGCTAAAAAATAGACGTTAAAATCATAAAGTTTGAATTCATTGTTCAAATCATAATTATCGCCAGTGCAAACCAAGGTGTTACTTTCAATTACACAACCTGTGCTTAAAGGGTTAATAGTTGATGGCTGAATATAAAAAACGAAAGTTGAAATCGACATCAATAAAACCATAATTAAAATATATAGAAAAACAAAACCACCTTTTTTATTATGGTAGTTTATGATATTTTTTGGATTAACAATACTATTGGAAAACACTTCGAACATAATTATCACCTGCTTTAATAATTATATCATTTTTTCCTTTAAGTTCAAGAAATAATCATTATTAGATATCACTCGAGTTATAATAGTTACATACGAATTACATTTATAGATTAATTTTATTTGTTTTTATGATATAATTTTTTTGGGTGAGATTATGAATTATTTTTCAGAAGAAAAACATTATAATACTCTTAACAATTACTACCGAAATAGATTTGGTTCCAAGGTTTATAAAATCGCTCTTAATGGCGATTTCACTTGTCCGAATCGCGATGGAACTATTTCTAGTAGCGGTTGTATTTTTTGTTCGGATAAAGGCAGCGGTGAGTTCGGCGGAAACAGACAAAATTCTTTGAAAGATCAATTCATTAACTTAAAATCCATGATGGAAAACAAGTGGAAAGAAGGTAAATACATCGTTTATTTTCAATCTTTTTCCAATACTTATGGACCTATTAAAAAACTTAGAAAACTTTATTACGAAGCTTTAAGTTTAGATAAAGATATTGTTGGGTTAAACATCGGCACTAGAGCCGATTGTTTTAATGATGAAATCTATGACCTCTTAGAAGAGATTAACGAAAAAACATATCTAACGATTGAACTAGGACTTCAATCGATGCATGACAAAACCTTAAAGACAATCAATAGAGGCCATGATTTAATGACTTTTATTGAAGCGGTCAAAAACCTTAGGAAAAGAAATATTGACGTAGTTGTTCATATAATCAATGGTCTTCCTGGAGAAGATAACGAGATGATGATTAAAACCGCAAAATTCTTAAACACCTTAGACATCCAAGGGATTAAAATTCATATGTTGTACATCATCGAAAACACTCCTTTAGCAAGAATATTTGCTAAAAAGCCTTTTCCAATGTTAACCATGAAAGAGTATGTTGAAATAACAGTGAAACAATTAACCTTTTTAGATCCAAAAATAATAATTCATCGAGTGACCGGAGATCCGGAAAGAAGCGCTTTGGTCGAACCAGCTTGGGCACTTAAAAAATTTATCGTCAGCAATGAAATTGATAAATTGATGAGAAAAAATAATCTCTATCAAGGAATAAACTATAACCATGAATAAAAAAGCTCATATTGCCGGAATATTTTTTAGTATAATATTCGGTTTCTCATTTTTAATGTCAAAAACTGCACTTGCAGAAATTAACCCAGCAGGTCTTTTAGCTTATCGTTTTTTAATCGCATTTTTGATTTTTGAAGTTTTAAGATGGTTCAAGGTTATTAAAATAAAATTCAATAAAAAAACTGTCTTATCAATTATTACAGTTTCAATCTTTCAACCGGTATTATACTTTTTATTCGAAACTTACGGTTTAAGTTTAAGCACTTCTTCTGAAGCTGGTTTAATGATTGCTTTAATTCCGATATTTGTGACGATATTATCAGCTGTAATTTTAAAAGAAAAACCGGTGTTTTTACAAGTCATCTTTATTATACTTTCAGTTAGCGGAGTTATTTTGATCGAAGTTTTTAAATCTGGTTTAAGATTTGAATCATCATTAGGATTTGTTTTATTGTTGCTGGCGGTTATATCAGCCGCGATGTTTAACATCGCCTCAAGACATGCCGCAAAAGATTACAGACCAGCTGAAATAACCTATATGATGATGCTTATTGGTGCGATTGTTTTTAATTCGATTTATCTAAGATACTTAATCATCAATAAAGACGTAGTTAATTACTTTACTAACTTTTCAAAAATCAATGTCGTTCTTCCGGTATTATATTTAGGTGGTATTGCTTCAATAATCGGATTTTTCTTAGTTAATTATTCTTTGAGTAAATTACCGGCGCATATTTCTAGCATTTACTCGAATATAGCGACTATTATCGCAGTTATTGCCGGTGCGATTTTCTTAAAAGAAAAAATCGAGTATTATCATATCATCGGTGGATTGATGATTATTGGCGGTGTCTATGGCGCAGCTAGAATCAACTATTTAAGAAATCGGAGAAAAACATGATTAAGATAACTGAATTATCTCATGAATTAATTAAGAAAAAAGGAAAAAGCAACATAGCTATCGATATGACAGTCGGCAGAGGTTACGATACTTTATTTTTATCAAAGGTAAGCAATTACGTCTATGGTTTTGATATTCAAAAAGAAGCAATCGAGGAAACAAAAAAACTCCTGAAGGAGTTCAATGTTGAGAATGTTAAATTAATTGATGATGATCATCAATTTGTCTTAAACTATGTTAAGGAAAATATTGATCTTGCCATTTATAATTTAGGTTATCTCCCCTCAAGCGATAAGGTAATAAAAACTAACCCCGCCAGCACTTTGGCCTCATTAAAATCCTTATTAAGCGTCTTAAATAAAGAGGGATTAATCTTGATTGTCTTATATCCTCACAATCCGGAGGAAATATCTGTAATTAGAGATTTTTCAAGTAATTTATCTTCGGATTATGACGTCTTAGAATATAAAATATTAAACAAGAAAAAATGTCCTTTCATCATCCAAATAAATAAGGTAGTGATTTAATTTCACTACCTTTTACTTTTCTACGAATGTGTCGTAAGTATCGAACTTCATAAATTTAATATAGATATTAAACGGAAATAAAGCTATTTTTTCATTGAAGACGATGACTTTGCTATCTCTTGTTCTTCTTAAATCAATAAGATTCTCATAGGTCTCAACAATGTATTTATTTTCTTCTAATTCTTGATCAATGCTTTGATAAGCTTCTTCAATAATTTTTAACAAATTTCTTTTTTCTTCATGAGGTAATTGTTTAATAACTACATCATTATAAGGTTCAAGTTTTGGAGTTTGTAAAAACTTAAACATTAAATTAACTAATTTTCTTAATTCAATTTCAAATTTAGAATTTATTCTAAAAACAATTTTATATTCCTTTTGCAGATCTCTAATTACGAAAAAGGAAGAAACACCACCGATAACTATTAAAACTACTAAGAATATAACTATGTCTATAATTACATCTATCAAGGCTAAAAACATATTATTTCACATCCTTTGGAAGATATTTTTTTAATATGTCTACCATATCTAGTTTTTCCCAAGGCAAATCTAAATCATCACGACCAAAATGTCCATATGCAGCAACTTGTTTATAAATTGGCTGACGAAGATTCAAATGATCGATGATTGCTTTTGGACGCAAATCAAAATTCTCATTGATTATATCCAATATTTTTGCTTCAGGTATTTTATTTGTTCCAAAAGTGTCAACACCAACACTTAAAGGTTTAGCTTCGCCAATCGCATAAGATACTTGTACTTCTATCTCATCAGCTAAGCCGCTCGCCACAATATTTTTAGCGATGTATCTCATCATATATGCAGCTGATCTGTCGACTTTTGAAGGGTCTTTTCCTGAAAAAGCACCACCGCCATGATGAGCTCTACCTCCATAGGTATCGACAATTATTTTTCTGCCAGTAAGTCCTGAATCTCCGGAAGGTCCACCCACAACAAATCTTCCTGTCGGGTTGATATGAATAATAGTTTCATCATTGATATATTCATTTGGGATAACCGGTTTAATAACGTGTTCAATTAAATCTTTACGGATTTGTCCTTGAGTTACGTCTTGAGAATGTTGAGCGGAAATTAAAATATGAGTAAAAGACTCAAATTTTCCATCATCGGAAAATTTTGCAGTAACTTGAGTCTTACCGTCAGGTCTTAAATAAAAGAGCGGACCATTTACTCTCACTTCAGCCAATCTTAAAGCTAATTTATTGGCATAATGATGAGTAAGCGGCATATAAGTCAAAGTATCGTTAACAGCGTAACCGAACATCATACCTTGATCTCCAGCACCTTGTTCTTTATTTTCGGCTTCATTAACACCAACAGCGATATCAGGTGATTGTTCGTTAATACAAACCAACACAGCTAAGTTATAAGCGTCAAAGCCGTATTTACCACGGTTATAACCGATTTTATCAACAGTTTCTCTCACAACTGATTGAATGTCAACGTAGGTTTCAGTAGTGACCTCACCGGCAACTAAAACCAAACCGGTTGAAACAACCGTTTCAACAGCTACTCTAGCAAATTTATCTTTAGAAAGAATCGCATCGAGAATTGCATCGGAAATCTGATCGCAGATTTTATCAGGATGCCCTTCTGTCACCGACTCGGAAGTGAAATATTTATACATAATTAAAGCTCCTATTCTTGTGAAAATTGAAAGTATAAAGATTCAATATCATCAGCGTATTTAACAAATCTATCAACGATTTGCGGATCAAAATACGAATTGAATTCTAGTTTAATTAAATCAATAGCTCTTTGGTGAAGCAATTCTCTTTTGTAATTACGCGGTTGTCTTAATATTTCATAGATATGTGATATCAAGATAACTTGCGATTCGCGGTTATTTTGAATACCATTCATTTCTCTGATAAAATCTTGACTGACAGTTTTTTCAAAATGAGCGCGAACGATATCTTCGGCCTTTTTATCTAATTGCAATCTTTTGATAATAACTGAACCGATAATCGTTTTTTCTTTGATTTTTTGATAATCGACTTCATCAAATTGAACTTTATCAGAAATATCTGAAGTCGTTAACAAATTTCGCTTTTTTATATGAATTAAAGCATAATCATAAATCTCTTGAGTCAATTTAGATGAATAACCTAGATAACTGCTTAATTTTGCGGCCATTTCAGCAATTCTTTTTGAAGAAAGAGCAAAGTTTATCTCTTCTTTATCTTCTCCTCTTTGTTTATAAACGGTGATTACATCAAAAACATCGTTTACAACAGATTTAAAATCCTTTTCCATCTCTTGCCTTTTAAGAAGTTCATTTTTTCGCTTGTTGTTGATATCATCAGATATCTTAACAGTTGAATAAAGCCCAATCATAAAGATAGCCAAAACTAAAGTTCTTAAAAGTATATCGACTAATACCGCTCCGCTATCAGCGATAAGATATTCCCAAAGGACTAAGAATCCGCCTTTGGCATATTCATATAATGGATACAAAATTATAACGTGGATTATCGTCATGACGATAATCGTGACTTTAAAAACTACATTTAGCAATTTTGGATCTTGATAAAGCGCGATAACAACTAAAGCAAAGTAAATTAAAGAATAACCTGCTTGAGTTATTGAGAAAAAGCCACTACTCGAATCTCCCAATGTCAGTTTTAATTTTATATAAACCGAAACAGCCATCATCAAAATATAGATACCACTGATATATTCAGCCATCTGTTGTTTATGCAAAGTCAATGGTTTTTCCATATTAAGTTTTCTTACTGAAGCACCAGCAAAAAACATAATTAAGAAAAACACGAACGTAACAATTAAATTAACGCCTTGATTAGATGGTTCAGTGCCAATGATTGTAAAAAGTAAAAATACAATGTTAGTTACAAAAACAATATTTCTGATAACGCGATTTTTACGATATAAAACGCTGGTTTCATCAAGGATATCGACTCCCGCTTCAAAACTGAAACGACTTACAAAAAAATTTGTAATATGAAACCATAATTTACCAATTGGGGTTTTAGCCGAAGAAATTTTCTTTTCTTTTGTTTTCTCTTCTTTATCAACATTTTTAACTTGATATTTCTTCTTTTTATTTTGCGGTTGGGCTTCAAAATAATCATCTAATCCCTTGGAATCAGCAGTTTGGTTTTTTTGGTATTTACTATTGTCATTATTCTTAAAAAAATCATCCAAACTCTTACGATTATCCATCTAAAACCCTCCCCTCTTTAAAGATAATTAAAATAACTGTGGTTCTTCTATTATCCTTGGATCTTTTCTAGCTTCATTTTCATTTTCGATTTGTGCAACTCTCGTAGAAGCCGCTGCCGCAACCGCACCAACAATATCATCCAAGAAAGTATGACAAGCTTTTTTACCGCCCTTACCGTCGGAATTAAGTTTATCGACTATTCCCGGCTTATTAACATCGATATCGCCAAAATTAGTTTTACCGATAGTGCCATATAGTCCAGCTAATTCTATGCCGAACAATTCATCGATACCAAACATACCTAAATCTGATTCTAAGATTGATTGGATTGGTCCTTGAAATGCATTTTCTTCGGTCAATCTATCAATTTCAGCACCTAGCTGTAAAATATGAAAAACATCTCTAAGCGATAGGATTTTTTCAACTGATTCTAAACATTCTTGGTAAGAAATTTGATCATTCCATTTGGATTGTTGACGAAAAGCTATTTCAGCAATATCATCAATTTTAACCCCTCTTTTAGTCAACATATCCAAATTCATTTGCAACATTTCATCTCTAGAAAAAAGGGTTCTAGTTTTATTCATAAATTTCACCTCATCTTATTTAAACAAAATCATATTAATACTAACTAAATATTATAACATAATATTTTAAATTAATAAATGCTAGATTAAAATCTGTCCCTCAGTAAAAAGAGATTTTCCAGCCCCATTCATAAAGGAATTTATATCCATTTCCTTTTTTCCTTCCAGTTGAACTCTTTTTAGGTTTATAATACCTTGTTTAGTTTGAATAAAAAGTCCATCTTTAGAGATTTTCACAACTTCGCCAACATTTGAACTTAAATTTTCTTCAAGATAAGAACTTTCAAATACTTTAAGTTTTTTACCATCAATTTCAAAATATGATATCGGCCAAGGATTTAATCCTCTAATAAAGTTATATATATCTTTAGCACTCTTATTAAAATCAATTATTAAATCTTCATTCTTAAAATTAAAAGCATAAGTTACTTCTTCTATGTTTTGTTTAATTGCTTTAACTTTTCCTAAAAAAAGTATTTCTAAAGTTTCAAGTAATAAATCTCTACCTATAACACTTAACTTTCTTTCCAAACTCAAGACGTTTTCTTCTTCAGTTATTTCACATGCTCTTTGAGCTAAAATATCGCCACTGTCTAATTTTTTCTCCATAAAGATAATACTTACACCACTTATTTTATCGCCGTTTATTATCGCTTTATGCATCGGAGAACCACCGCGATACTTCGGTAGTAAAGATGCATGAACATTAATCGCTTGATATTTACCGTGATAAAGTATTTCTTCGGGAATTATCTGTCCATAAGCCGCAACTATTATTAAATCAAAATCATCTTTTAAGATTCTTAAATTATCTTTTCTAATCGACTTAGGTTGAAAAAGTTCGATTCCAAGTTCAAGAGCTTTATCTCTTACTGGAGTGCCCTGAATAACCTTTTTTCTACCTACTGGTTTATCCGGTTGTGTCACAACTAAATCAACCCCATATTTTTGATGTAAACCTTCGAGTATAGTAACAGCAAAATCCATACTTCCCATAAAACATATTTTCATAATTTACCACCTATCCAACATTCGGATAATTATCAACCACAACATAAGTACTGTCATTCTGATATTTATCCACAATTTCATTAATCGTCTGTAAAATATTATCTTGTTCTCGGTATTTTATCAAAACCGAAGCGCTATATTTATTATTAATCTTAATTGTTTGGTCCATTGCCGGACCCAAACAAATAATCTTATTATCAAAATGCCTCTTTACTTCTTTAGCAAATTCAATTCCGCCATAAAATACATCTCTAATTTTAGTTCCGCTAAATATAACATTGATTAAATAATAAAACGGCGAATATCTAGCAATTCTTCTGATTTTCATCTCATGTTGATAAAAACCGATATAATCATCCTCGCAAGCAAACTTAATTGCATAATGCTCAGGATTCATCGCTTGAATTATTACTTGGCCTTCAATATTTCTTCTACCAGACCTTCCAGAAACTTGCATAATTAATTGAAAAGTTTTTTCGGGAGCTCGAAAATCCGGAACGAATAAATTTGCGTCGGCTTGAATTATTCCCACCAAAGTAACTTTAGGAAAATCTAATCCCTTCGCAATCATTTGCGTTCCTATCAATATATCTCCATCTTTAGAAAACTTATTCAATAATATCTCATGAGCATTTTTCTTTCTAGTAGTATCGTTATCCATCCTAAAGACTTTAGCATCAGGAAAATTATCATGTAAATACTTTTCAATCTTTTGCGTTCCAGAACCGATAAAATTCAATTCTTCCGAACCGCATCTAGTACATACATGAGGAACTTTTTCTTCATGATTACAATAGTGGCATTTCAAAGAATGAGAATACTCATGATAGGTTAAAGAGATATCACAATTAGGACATTTAAAGACATATCCGCATTCTCGACAGATAACAAAATTAGAAAAACCCCGTCTGTTGATTAATAATATCACCTGTTCTTTTTTAGATAATCTTATCGATATTTCTTCAGTCAACTTATTGGAAAACGGCTCTTGATTGCCTTTTTTGAACTCTTCAAGCATATTGACGACTTCAATCTTTGGCATCTTTGCATTCAAAGCTCTTTCCTTTATTTCTAATAAATCAAAATAACCCTTCTTAGCTCTAGCATAAGATTCAATATTCGG
>JAVEVN010000025.1:0-10450 GCA_034005025.1 Candidatus Izemoplasmatales bacterium
TGTAAGGACTAATACCTAAAGCGATAACAGAGTAATTTCTTAAAGCGTCACCGGAAATTGAGTTAACAATTCCTAAGAAACCGCTATTTTCGATATAATCAGCGAAATAACTTGTTTCTACTAAAGGGATAGTCACATAAGTTAAAATCTTAAAAACTAGAAAAGCTAATAATGTGAAACCGATTTTTTTCAAGACTTCCTTATTGGTGAAAATCTTTTTTAAAGTTTCCATTATATCACCTCAACCACGCCACCAGCATCTTCAATAGCTTTCTTTGCAGAAGCTGAAAATTTATGTGCTTTGACAGTAAGTTTAACTTCTAATTTTCCTTTACCTAATATTTTGACCCCATTAAGTTGTTTACTAATCACTCTGTCATTCAATAAGATTTCTGGAGTGACGATAGTTCCTGCTTCGTAACCGTTTAGGTCATCTAGGTTTACTATAGCATATTCCTTTCTGAAAGGATTGGTGAATCCTTTTTTAGGAAGGCGTTTAAATAGTGGTGTTTGTCCACCTTCGAATCCAAGTCTTACTCCCCCACCTGAACGTGAGTTTTGTCCTTTTTGACCGCGACCGCTGGTTTTTCCAGTGCCAGAACTAGTGCCACGACCAACTCTTTTCTTGTAATGAGTTGCACCTGAATTAGGTTTTAATTCATGTAATGTCATCTTTTGCACCCCCTATTTCTTAACTTCTTCGACTTTTACTAAATGACTAACTGTATTCACCATACCTCTAATCATAGCGTTATCTTCAACAACAACTGAAGAATTTCTTTTAGTAAGTCCTAAAGCTTTAATTGTTTTTACTTGATTTGGTTTTTTACCCATTAAACCTCTTACTAAGGTAACTTTAATTTGCGCCATTATCCTAGTACCTCCTCAGGGTTAATTCCTCTCATTTCCGCTACAGTTTCAACTGTTCTTAAGGATTTTAATCCTTCAACAGTAGCTCTAACGATATTGATAGGTGTGTTTGAACCTAAAGATTTACTTAGAACATCTTGGATACCTGCTAATTCCAAAACGGCTCTGACAGGTCCTCCGGCGATAACTCCTGTACCTTCAGAAGCTGGACGTAAGAAAACTTTACCTGCACCGTATTTACCAGTAACTGTATGTGGAATTGTTGTTCCGTTCATCGGTACGACAATTAAGTTTTTCTTAGCGTCTTCGATAGCTTTTTTAATTGCATCTGGAACTTCACTTGCTTTTCCGCTTCCAAATCCAACTTTACCTTTTCCATCGCCAACAACTACTAAAGCTGAAAAACTGAAACGTCTACCACCTTTAACAACTTTGGTAACACGACCAATGCTTACGACTCTTTCTTCATAAAGTTTTGGTTCTTTTTTAGGTGAACGAGGTTTTCTTCCTCTTTTATTACGAGCATTATCTTCCATATTAGATTACCTCCTTCATTAGAATTCTAGCCCTGCTTCTCTAGCAGCTTCGGCTAATGCTTTCACTCTACCGTGATATAAGTATCCACCACGATCGAAAACAACTAATTTGATATTTTTTTCAATTGCTCTTTGAGCAACTAATTCTCCTACTTTTTTTGCGCCTTCGATATTAGATCCGTTAATACCTTCGATTTCTCTTGAATTTGCTTGTGCTAATGTAATTTGGTTTACGTCATCAATAATTTGAGCGTAAATTTGTTTATTAGAACGAAAAACATTTAGACGTGGTCTTTCTGGAGTTCCCTTAATGGAAAATCTCATACGACGATGTCTTTTTTGTCTTTGAGCGTTTTTATTTACAGCATTAAACATATTATCACCTTTAACAAGCTAATTACTTAGCTGTTTTTCCTTCCTTGCGACGTACATGTTCATCTCTATATCTAATACCTTTACCAAGATATGGTTCAGGTTGACGAACTTTACGAATGTTAGCCGCAAATTCTCCTACCATTTGTTTATTAGCACCTTTTACATGAACTTCTGTATTTTTAGGGATTTCGATTGTTAAACCTTCAGGAATTACCATTTCCACTGGATTGGAATACCCAACGTTTAAAACTAAAGTTTTCGGATCTTTTAATTGCGCACGATATCCTACACCTTTGATATCAAGGATTTTTGTATATCCTTCATTTACACCAATAACCATATTATTCAATAACGCTCTTGTAGTCCCATGTAGAGCTTTCATGCGTAATGAATCATTTGGTCGGGTTACAGAAATTTCGTCATTTTCTACTTTAACTTTGATATTTTTATCAAAAGTAAAGTCAAGTTCACCTTTTGGCCCCTTAACAACGATACGATTGTTCTTATCGATATCAAGAGTAACGCCTGCAGGAACTTTTATCGATTGATTACCAATTCGACTCATAATTTTCTTGCACCTCTCTCATTATTATAAATTACCATACATATGCTATAACTTCGCCACCAATTTTATTTTTTCTAGCGTCTCTATCAGTCATAATACCTTTAGATGTAGAAATGATAGCTATTCCCAGTCCATTTAGGACTTTTGGAAGGTCATCCGTTTTAGCATACACACGTAAACCAGGTTTGGAAATTTTCTTCAAACCTCTTACAACTCTTTCATCATTTTCTAAATATTTTAAACTTATTTTCAAAGTACCTTGTACTCCATCATCGATGCGCTCAAAATCAACAATGTAACCTTCTTGTTTTAAAACATTTAGGATTTCCACTTTTAATTTTGATGCTGGTACATCAACTGTTTTATGTTTCATTTGATTTGCATTGCGAATTCTTGTTAACATATCCGCAATTGGATCTGTCATGACCATATTAATAATGCCTCCTTCCTTGATTATCGGAACTTAATCTCTTCATAATTTATTACCAACTTGCTTTTTTTACACCAGGGATTTGACCCTTGTAAGCTAATTCTCTAAAACAAACACGACATAATTTGAATTTGCGATATACAGAATGAGGACGTCCACAACGTTCACATCTTGTATAGTTTCTTACTGGGAATTTTGATCCGCGTTTTTGACTAACTTTTTTCGATGTCTTTGCCATATGTGATTCCTCCTATCTTCTGAAAGGCATTCCGAATAATTTCAATAATTCGAAAGCTTCCTGATCTGTATTTGCTGTGGTAACGAATACGATATCCATACCACGAATTTTACTAACTTTGTCGTAGTTAATTTCTGGGAAAATCAATTGTTCTTTGATACCTAAAGTATAATTGCCTCTACCATCGAAACCTTTTGGATTAACTCCTCTAAAGTCTCTAACTCTTGGTAAAGCGATTGTTACTAATTTATCAAGGAAATCATACATTCTGTCTCCACGTAAAGTTACTTTACAGCCAATTGGCATTCCTTCACGAAGTTTGAATGTTGCGATTGATTTTTTAGCTCTTGTAACAAGTGGTTTTTGTCCTGTGATTAGTGTTAATTCATTAACAGCATCATCTAATACTTTTGGGTTCGCAACAGCGTCTCCAACACCAATGTTAATAACAATCTTGCTAATTTTAGGGCTTTCCATGATGGAAGAATAATTGAATTTTTCCATTAAAGCCGGTGTGATTTCGTTTCTGTACTTTTCGACTAATCTATTCATATTTTTCTCCCTTCACTTAATCTAAAACTTTGCCAGATTTTTTTGCATATCTAACTTTTTTAGTTACTTCTTGTTTTTTAACAGTTTCAGTTACAGTCTTATAACCGATTCTTGTTGGTTTCTTTTCTTTAGCATCATATAACATAACATTAGAAGCGTTGATTGGTTTTTCAATTTCAACAATCCCGCCATCTGGATTTGTTTGAGAAGGTTTTAAATGCTTTTTAATTTTAGTTAATCCTTCGCCTTCTAAAACAACTCTATTAGTTTTTGTTAATACTTTTATGATTGTTCCTTGTTTACCTTTATCTGCGCCAGAGATTATAATGACTTTATCGCCTTTTTTAAGTTTCATAATTCATTCCCCCTTATAATACTTCTGGAGCTAGAGAAACTATTTTTGTAAACTCTGCGTCTCTTAACTCTCTTGCAACAGGTCCAAAGATACGTGTCCCTCTTGGAGACTTGTCATCTTTGATGATAACTGCTGCATTGTCATCAAATTTTACATACGAACCATCTGCACGACGGATTTCTTTTTTAGTTCTAACTATTACCGCTTTAACTACTTCACCTTTTTTAACCATTCCACCTGGAGTTGCTGCTTTTACAGTAGCTACAATGATATCACCGATACCAGCATATTTACGGCTAGTACCGCCTAAAACTTTAATCGTTAGTATTTCTCTTGCACCTGAATTATCGGCTATTTTTAGTCTTGTCTCTTGTTGTATCATAATAATACCTCCAATTCTTAAACTTCTTCATGTCTTTCCACGATCTCAATTAAACGGAAACGTTTAGTTGCTGATAGTGGACGGCATTCAGTAATTCTAACGATATCACCCATTTTAGCGTCGTTCTTTTCATCATGAGCTCTGAATTTTTTAGAAGAAATTACTCTTTTTCCATATAATGGATGTTTTTTATAAGTTGTTACTAAAACTGTTATTGTTTTATCATTTTTATCAGATACAACAGTTCCGGTAAATACTTTTCTGTTAATGTTATTTTCCATCTTCATTTCCTCCTTTATTTGCTTTCTCTCTCAGTAAGAACGGTTTTCATACGAGCAATAGTTTTTTTGATATTAGAAATGCGTGCAGTATTTTCTAATTGACCAGTCGCTTGTTTGAAGCGAATGTCGAATAATTCTTTTTTAAGGTTTTCTATTTCATTTAAAATGGTTGCGGTGTCCATTTCGCGAATTTCTTTTGCGTAAATCATAGAGAATCACCACTTTCTTTCTTAACAAACTTAGTTTTGATAGGCAGTTTGTGTGCAGCTAATCTCAATGCTTCTTTTGCTACTTCTTCTGAAACTCCAGCAATTTCAAACATTACTAGACCTTCTTTTACAACAGCTACCCATTCTTCTGGTGAACCTTTACCAGATCCCATACGGACTTCTAAAGGTTTTTTAGTTTTTGCTAAGTGCGGGAATATTTTAATCCATACTTTCCCAGCACGTTTCATATAACGTGTCATCGCGATACGACTAGCCTCGATTTGGCGAGCGGTAATCCACGCACCTTCTAAAGCTTTAAGTCCATACTCTCCGAAAGAAATGTCAGCTCCGCCTTTAGCTGGGCCTTCATAACTAACACGATGAGGACGTCTATATTTAGTTCTTTTAGGCATTAACATATTACTTTGCCTCCTTCTTCTTTGAAGGTAAAACTTCTCCTTTATATATCCATACTTTAACGCCTAATTTACCGTATGTAGTATTAGCTTCCGCTAATGCATAATCGATGTCAGCTCTTAAAGTATGCAAAGGAACTTGCCCTTCACTGTATCCTTCACTACGTGCCATTTCCGCTCCGCCTAAACGACCTGAGATAAGAGTTTTACAACCTTTAGCTCCTGCCTTCAAAGCTCTTTGAATCGCAACTTTTTGCACTCTTCTAAATGAAGCTCTGTTTTCTAATTGGTAAGCGATGTTTTGCGCTACTAATAACGCATCTTTTTCTGGACGTTTGATTTCAACAACATTCAAATATACTTGTTTATCAGTTAATTTTTCTAATTTTTCAACAACTGCTTTTTTCGTTTCAGCATTTCTACCGATAACCATACCTGGTTTAGCAGTGTTAACTGTAATAATTACTCTTTTTTTACTTCTTTCAATCTCAATTTTTGAAACTGAAGCATTCTTATAAAGATCGTAGAGTAATTCACGAATTTTAATATCTTCATGTAAAAGATCCGCTACTTCGTTTTTGTCAGCATACCATCTTGATTCCCAATCAAGAATGATGCCTATACGTTGTCCAACTGGATTTACTTTTTGTCCCATAAAATTCTCCTTACTCCCTTTCTGCCACTGTTATGTAAATGTGGCTAGTTCTTTTAAAGATTGAGAATGCACGACCTTGTGAATGTGGTTGCATTCTTTTTAAGGTTTTTCCTTCACCAACATAAACTTCTTTAACGAATAGTTTATCTTGATCTAATTGGTAATTGTGTTCTGCGTTTGCAACAGCTGATTTTAATACTTTTTCAACAGCTTTAGAAGCGCCTCTAGGAGTGTTTCTAAGTGTTGCATAAGCATCGCTAACCTTTTTGCCTCTGATTAAATCAATAACCAATTTTACTTTACGAGGTGAGATTCTAACTGTTTTAGCAATAGCTTTTGCTTCCATGATTATTTACCTCCCCTTGTAGCTTTTTTATCAACGTGACCGCGATAAGTTCTAGTCGGAGCGAACTCTCCTAATTTATGACCAACCATATCTTCAGTGATATATACAGGTATATGAACTTTACCGTTATGAACACCGATAGTTAAGCCAACAAAGTTAGGAAATATTGTAGAACGTCTCGACCATGTTTGAATAACTTTTTTAGAATTTGTTTCGTTTGCTTTTTCTACTTTCTTCATTAAGTGATCATCACAAAATGGACCTTTTTTAATTGAACGTGACATATTGAGTTCCTCCTTCCTTATTTATTTCTGCGTCTAACAATTAATTTACTGCTAGCCTTATTTTTATTTCTAGTAATCTTACCAAGAGCGATTTTACCCCAAGGAGTAAGCGGTGCTTTATGTCCAACAGGTTGTTTACCTTCACCACCACCATGAGGGTGATCTACTGGGTTCATAACTGAACCACGAACTGTAGGTTTAACGCCCATATGTCTTTTTCTACCAGCTTTACCTAAGTTAACCAATGAATAAAATTCATTACCAACTTCACCGATAGTAGCACGGCATTTACCTAAAATTCTTCTAACTTCACCAGATTTTAATCTGATCAATACGTATTTTTCTTCTCTACCTAAGATTTGCGCACTGGTTCCGGCAGCTCTAATTAATTGTCCGCCTTTTCCAGGATATAATTCAATATTGTGAATTACTGTACCAACAGGAATGTCTTTGATTTCTTTAGCGTTACCGATAACGATATCTGCATCTTTTCCTGATTCTACTGTCATTCCTACTTCTAAGCCTTTAGGAGCGATGATGTAACGTTTTTCTCCATCAGCATAATTGATTAAAGCGATATTAGCTGTTCTGTTTGGATCGTATTCAATAGTAGCAACTTTTCCAACAATTCCATCTTTATTTCTCTTAAAATCAATAATACGATATTTTCTTTTAGCTCCTCCAGCTTGATGGCGGACAGTGATTTTCCCTTGGTTGTTTCTACCACCGTTTTTCTTTAAGGTAGCAGTAAGGGATTTTTCTGGCTTAGTAGCTGTGATTTCGTTATAATCCAGCTTTGTCATGTTACGCAAACCATTTGTCTGTGGTTTATACTTAATAATAGCCATTATTTATTATTCCTTTCCATTACGCTGTATAAATGTCGATCTTGTTGCCTTCTTTTAAGGTCACAATTGCCTTAGTAACAGCTGCAGTGAAACCAGAGTATTGACCTACTCTTTTTGCTTTAGGTTTCATATTTACGACATTCACTTTTTCTACTTTTACATTAAAGATAGCTTCAATAGCTTCTTTAATTTGAATCTTATTAGCTCTTCTATCAACTTCGAAAGTATATTTTCTTTCTTCAGCCATTTTTGTTGATTTTTCAGAAACGATTGGACGTTTTATAATTTGAAATTTATCCATATTAACTTAAAACCTCCTCTAATCTTTCTAAAGCATCTTTAGTCATAACTAATTGGTTAGCATTCAAAATGTCATAAACACTTACGTGATTATAAAGGACAGTTTGAACATTAGGTAAATTTTTAGATGCGGTAGCTACCAAATCTGAATTTTCACCAAGAACAACCATTATTTTGCCTTCTGCTTTTAAATTATTTAACACAGTAACCATTTCTTTAGTTCTATGAGATGCTAAAACGATAGTATCTACTGCAATTAAATTTTCTCCTCTTAACTTTTCTGATAATGCTATTCTTAAAGCTAAGCGACGTACTTTTCTATTAACTTTATATGTATAATCTCTTGGGCTTGGTCCAAAAACAACTCCACCGCCTACATAATGTGGCGCTCTGATTGTTCCTTGACGAGCATGTCCAGTTCCTTTTTGGCGATAAGGTTTTCTTCCTCCGCCTCTAACTGCTGATCTATTCTTAGTCAAAACAGTTCCTTGACGCATAGCAGCTCTTTGTTGCTTTACTACATCGTAGATAACTTGATTGTTATTTTCAACTGCAAACACTTCGTCTTTTAACTCAAGACTACCAATTGATTCACCTTGTTGATTTAACATTGCTAATTTAGGCATAGCTTTTCCTCCTTCCGAAAATAATTAATTAATTTTGTTTTTTAAATGCGTTTTTGATAATTACTAATGATTTGTTTGGTCCAGGAACATTTCCTTTAACCAGTAAAACGTTCTTTTCTGCATCAGCGCGAACCACTACTAAGTTTTGAATAGTAACTCTTTCATGTCCCATTCTACCAGGCATGTTCTTACCTTTTCTAATACGGTTAGGCGCGATAACACCCATTGAACCAACACCGCGATGATATTTAGATCCATGAGCCATAGGTCCAGTATGTTGGTTGTGACGCTTGATCACACCTTGATAACCTTTCCCTTTTGATGTTCCAGTTACGTCTACATAATCACCAGCGGTAAATATATCACATTTTACCTCTTGGCCGACTTCATACTCTTCCATTCCTGAAAGACGTATTTCTCTTACGTAGCGCTTAGGTGTTGTGTTTGCCTTTTCAAAATGAGCAGTTAAAGGTTTGTTAACCAAATTAGCTCTCTTATCCATAAAACCTAATTGAACTGAACTATATCCGTCAGTTTCAACAGTTTTCTTTTGCAATACAACATTCGGTTCCACCGAAATTACTGTAACAGGAATCATTTTTCCGTTTTCGTCAAATACTTGAGTCATTCCTACTTTTCTTCCTAAGATACCTTTTGCCATGAGTACACCTCCTATTTAATATTTTTTACTTCAAGACGATATCTACACCGGATGGTAAATCCAAGTGCATTAATGAATCAATTGTTTTAGGCGTTGGGTTCACGATATCAATTAATCTCTTGTGAGTTCTTCTTTCGAACTGTTCACGTGAATCCTTGTTGACATGTGGACTTCTTAAAATTGTAAAAATTTCTTTTTCAGTCGGTAATGGGATTGGCCCGCTCACCTTAGCCCCTGTCTTTTTCGCTGTATCAACGATTCTTTTTGCTGATTGATCTAATAATCTGTGATCATAAGATTTCAATCTAATTCTAATTACTTGATTTGTAGCCATTTAAGCTCCTCCTTTGCATATAACTTAGCTTATATACAGGCTCATTGTAAATTCCCTAACCTCGCAACCTAACCATCATAACAACGGCTATGTGTGTGTCAGCAACCTTACAAATCTCTGCCTTCCTATTTTCCATAGGCTTTACTATGATATCAAATTTCAAATTTAAATGCAAGGATTTTTTTCTGAAAATAGCTTTTTTTTATTATATATATAAGGATAAGAACAAATTCCTTTAAAAACAAACAAAAAAGTGAAGATTACTCTTCACTCTTTATTTCAAATATTTTAATTATAAACTAACGATATTTGAAGCTTGAGGACCTTTTTGTCCTTCTGTAATGTCAAAGCTTACAGCTTCGCCTTCTTCTAATGATTTGAAACCACTTTTTTGAATTTGAGAGAAATGAGCGAATACGTCTTTTCCATCTTCTGTAGTGATAAATCCAAATCCTTTTTCAGCATTGAACCATTTAACTTTACCAGTCATGTTTGTTACCTCCTATTATTTTTTTCACTTCTACAAATTGCTTAATAATTTTTGAGGTAACAGATGTAACTTCAAATAAAATTTATTAACATTTATATCGTGCTATACCCTATAATACACTATTTTTAAAAATATGCAAGGATTTTTATTTGTAATGATAAAAAGATTTTAAAATTGGATTAACTTAGCTAATTTCGGCAAATTATTATATCCTTCTTCGTTCATAAAGACTGAAATTAGCTTATCAAAGTCAGAATGACTTATTACGGTATAACTTAATGAAAGTATGTCTATAAGCTCTTCAAGATTTGATTTTTCATTCACCAAATTAATAGCTATGAACTTAGTAATTATATATGAAGCACAAAGGGCAAGATATTGGTTCCAAGGTTTGAAATTAGTTTGAAAAGGAAATTGTTTGAAATAAACATCGTTGATAATCATTTTTTCAAACAAAATTTCCTCATTATTAAAAAGATCTTTAAAGCTCGCCAAACGTTTATTAAATTCTATAGAATAAGATGCACTATTATAATTTTCTAATGCTTGATTTATCTGATTTAATAGTCGCGGAAATCTATCATCAAAAAAAGTTTTCAAGTTATTTATAAACTCCATCAATAATTCTATATTCAATAATTCATTTTTATAACCATTAGTTTCTATTGAAGGATTTAATAATTCACCTAATTCTAAT
>JAVEVN010000026.1:0-10368 GCA_034005025.1 Candidatus Izemoplasmatales bacterium
TTTAGAAGAATTTCCAGCTACTACTTATTCTGAAAACCCTGAAAATCCAGGATTTAGATTTAGTGAAGAAGATGATGATTTGGTTATAATGGGATTAGAAGGCATTTTGATTTATGGTGATTTAACTTATAATATCGAAGGCAAGAAAATCAATAATGGCCAACAAGAAATCTATCGTTTAAGATCATTTATCGATGAAGAAAACTTTGTATTAGTTAATTATCAAGTAGACGTTTTAGATGGTGACAGAGAAAAATTCTTCTTCAAAACCGTTGAAAATGGCGAAGTTGTTTCTGAATCAAAAGTTATGATGTTCACAAGAAACGATCGTTTACACTTAAAGTTAGAATTCACTGAAGGCGAAAGTTATGAAAAATATATTTTCAATATCAGAACTGAAGGAGATAAACAATATATTCATATCGTTTATGAAATAAGCGATGGTGTAGAAGTTGAAGAAGGAAATGTAAAATTGACTTCTGAGATTGACCCAGAAACTGGAGACGTAATATATAGTTATGATATGAGCCCTAATAGAGGCAGCCAATATCAAAACTCTTTCCGTCATCGTCATCAATACAATAATCAAGTAAATACTTCACAAGCTTAAGAATAATGATATAAAAAATGCAGTTGAAAATAACTGCATTTTTTTATGTTTAATGTTATAATCTTAAAGTAAGATTAAGGATGTGATTACTTTGAAAAAAATATTGTTATTTATATTAGTTTTAACTTTTGCTTTTACGCTCGCTTCATGCGACTTTTTAATAAATATTGGAAACCAAACTGAAGAAAGTGAATCTTCAACCCTTGTAAGTGAAACGGAAATAACTACTAAAAAAATTGATGAAGTTGGTTCTCAAACAACAATTACAACTTCTTCGGTTGAGACTACTACAGAAATCACGACAACTTTTACTTCAACTAATACAGAAACTTTCACTGAGACTAATAGTTCAACTATATCTACTGACACTACAAACTTAAATGAACCCTTTATACCTTCAGGATACAGTTTATTACAAGATGAATTAGTTGATATTGGAATTCCTTCTATAGGTGACAGTAAAGTTTTAGTTTTTGTTGTCGATTTTCCTGATGACTTAATTGTTGATAAAACAGCTGCGTTACAGGACACTATTCTTGCTTTTAACGGAACTTCTGAAGATTTAACTTACGAGTCGTTAAAAAGTTATTATCAAATTAGTTCCTTTAATCAACTTAATATAACTGCAGATGTTTTTGGTGTATATACTGCAGAATATGATTCAAGCTATTACGAGCAAGCTAATGAAGATTTTTATGCCTATGATGAAGTAACCGGAGAGTATCTTTATCCGGAGGCTCCGCATCCCGATAGCGATATCATCTATGAACTCCTCACTTATTACGATAATGACATTAATTACACTGAATATGACGGAAATAATGATGGTTATATCGATGGAATCTATGTCATTTATAATCATGATATCTCTTATGAGAGCGGTTCTGATCTATGGTGGGCTTACCAGTATTACTATATGTATTATGACAGTTTTGACGGTGTGAGTCCAAACTATTATGTTTGGTCGGGAATTGACTTCTTCTATGAAGGTGAAGATAATGTAAACGCCAGAACGATAATCCATGAAACTGGACATATGTTAGGGCTTGAAGACTATTATGATTATTATGAATATGATACAGTCAATGAAGGCGGTTTAGGGACTTTTATGATGGATTATACCGTCGGCGATCATGATGTTTTTTCAAAGATATTATTGGGATGGATTACTCCTAAAGTAATCGATAAATCAATGACTGTAGATATCTTGCCGCATTTAGAAAACGGCGATGTATTGCTAGTAATTGACGAATGGAAAAATACAATCTTCGATGAGTATTTCTTAATCATGTATTACACTCCTGAAGGACTTAATGAGTTAGATCAAAATTATATGTTTACTCAGGAAGGAATAATTATTTTCCATGTATCGGCTGCGATTGATAACGGTTATAACGATGAACTTTATTATTATTCCATTTTCAATAACAATAATACCGATACTGAGGATAAATTGATAAATATTATCGAAGCCGATATGGATGAAGATATTGAAAAATATGCCACTGTCGAAAATAGCGATTTGTTTTTATTGGGTGATGCATTCGGTTATGATATCTATCCAGGATATACCTGGTATGATGACATTCCAATTAATTTATATATTGAAATCATTGAGTTAAATGAATCTTTAGTCACGATAGAAATCTATTTTTATTAAGCTATAAGCAATTTAAAAGGGCTGAATTATTCAGCCCTTTTTTTTATTGGAAAATATAGTTTTTCATAGCCGTCAGTTGAATAAGCCAAGTAGGGAAAAGCCGGCATGTGAAAATAAACTTCGTGTAAATCGCAATAATCGTCTATTTCTTTATTGAATCGGTCTTTTAATTCTTTGTTTTCGAAAAGAATTTGTTGGTAGAGTTTCTTTTCAATTTTTAAACTCAAATAATTTCCTGCTTCAACTGTAAGAATTTGAATTTCTGTTTTATCATAATTCTCAATTTCTTTGACAGCTGGGGTATATAAAAACTGAACTTTTGAAGATATCGTCATTATTTCAGCATGATATAAAGTAACTTCTTCTATCTTTATATCAGCTAATTTTAAATAATCTTCAATCGCCTTATAAGCAGTTTCATAATTGGTTGCGATTGTATAAGCTAAAGACATCTTCGGCATTTGTTCTTGTTGGATGAAAAGATTCATAATCATTGTCTCCTTTTTTATATATTATATCATTTTTTTTAGTGTTAATGATGATGGTGATGATGTTTATCTTCTTTAATTTCAATATCATCACAATCAACGTCATCGCATTGATCATCGAAATACTCTAATTGAATCGTTGAGTGATCGATTCCAATCGATTTTAGTTTTACTTTTAATTCATTCATTATTTCAGCGCTTTTATCAGCGTTCACCTTATGCGATATCCTTGCATGTAAAGTGATGATGGGGATATTTCCTTCAATTGACCATAGATGGATGTGATGAACATTTCTTACCAGTTCAATTTCTTCTAAATTTTCTTTGATATTTTTGATTGAAAAACCTTTAGGCGCCTTCTCTAAAAATACTTCTAATATCTTTTTTAAATTTCTAAAAACATGATAAAGAATAAATAAAGAGAATAATAACGATAAAATCGCATCTAAAATAACGATATCGAATATATTCATCAAGATAGCCCCAATAAGTAAGACAAGCCAGCCAAAGACATCTTCTAAAAGATGAAGAGAGATAACTCGTTCATTTACCGATTTTCCTTTAGCCGATATCAAAGCAGCAAGTCCATTGACAACAACGCCAAAGATTGCAAAATAAATTAAAGTTTCCGCGTCAATTACTTCCGGAGTAATAATTCTTTTAACGGTCTCAATAATTACAATCGTTGAACCTACTAAAAGGATTGCTGAAGTTATTAAACCTCCTAATAAGGAAAAGCGATAATAACCAAAAGTATACTCGAAATCTCGTTTCTTTTTCGATTTTTTCTCTAAATAAACCGCTAAAGCCATCGAGATCGAATCACCGGCATCATGCACGGCATCAGAGAGCAGTGCAACAGAATTAGTGATTAACCCGCCGATAAACTCAAAGACGGTAAATATTAAATTTAATATTAAAGAAAGTAACATCCGTCTTTCTGATTTCATACATAAATCCTCCGCCGAAGAAATATTGTTATTCTATAAAATAATTATACTAAATTTATAAGTTTTTTTTAATAATTTTATAATTCTTTATTATTTTTGATAAATCATCCGATCATAAACATGTTCAAAGCCCATTTTTTTATAGAGTTTTTTAGCATTTTTGTTATCTAAATCTACATGTAATGATAGATTGCCGTTAGTTAGGTTTATCGCTTCTTTGATAAGTTCGGAACCTATTCCTCTGCCTTTAGCTAAAGGATTTATCCCGATATAAGCCAAATGATATTTAGGAATAAATCTTTCAATATTCAAATTGACGATAACAGATACTCCAGCAATTAAATCTCCTCTTTTAGCCATTAGAATGTAGCCATCTTTCATGGCTAATTCAATCGCTTCAAGCGTTTCGGCCTTAGAATCTGAATAGCGATCAAGATAATTTTCAACATATTTGACCAAGTCATGTTTTTCAATTTCAGAAAAATCCGTAATTTGCCTGATATCAACCTTACTTCTTGCGGTGTTTAGTAAGATAATATGACGACCGTCTTTAATTTGATTAGCCTTAATTCTTAATAGAAAAGCTGCGAATGGATAGACATCTTTAGTTTTGAGCTTGATGTGTTCATGTTTTTGTAAGAGCATATGAGCTTCTTCTAACAAAGATTTGGATATTTTTATAATGTTATCTCCCGAATTTAAAGCTCCTTTTTCAGGGCTTGATCGATAGATTTCGGGTAGCTTCATATTATTTTCAAGATTGTTTTTTAAAAATATTTTTAAGAATGCATTATAAGCAATTTCATGATCATCTTCTAGATGCAAACTATCAATATCGTCAGGATATCTATCTAAAATTTCTTCAGCGATATTTTCATACGCAATGTCCAAGAATCTTAACTTGTCTTCTTCAGAAATCAAAAATGCATTATTTCTTTTTTCGAGATTTTTAAGTAATTCTAACACATCTTTTTTCTTAACTCCCGATAAATCAATCAAGTTTTCTTTGTCAATTATTTTATTTTTCCAATTCTCTCTTTTTTGGATTGGTACTAAAACTTTAATATTATGCTTCTGGCCTAAAAGTTTGATTGATCTTAAAAGCCTTTTTTCGCCATCGATGATAATTACATTTTTATCCATCGCTTCAGCTGTCCTTACAATAGCTTTTGCGGCTCTATCATAATGAGAATGCGTAGGGTTATTGCCCTCTAATTTTAAATATATTTTTTCAACTCCCAGTGCTTTTTCTAAGTTAACCGCTCTTATTAACGGTGTTTTTCCAATGTTATTCATTTAATTCAACTCCTTCAAAAATAAAAAGATGACTATCAGTCATCTTAAATATTATACCATAAATTGGCTTGATTCTCAAATAATTGAGTTTTTTTAGTCTGAATCAACCAGTCTTTTTTCGCCTTCTAAGTTTATAAAACGACTGATGTCTTGAGACGCTTCCAAGACACCTTGATAATTACCTTGATCGTCTCTTAAGGCATAATATGCTATATATAACACTTTGCCTTTAAAGTTAATCCAAAATTCTTCAAAATCCTTTTTATTGTTTTTAAAATCATCGATTAAATCTTCAACGATTTTAACACTTTTTGGCGGATGGCAATTTTTAACTTCTCTGCCAATAACCGAAGGAGTCCTTGGAAAGTGGCGGTTTTTGCTCTCGTTATAATATATTACCTTATCATCTTTATCAACATAAGTTATATCGAAGGGAAGATTATTTAACATTAAAAGCAGTTGCTTAAAATCCATTTTACCTGTTTTGCTGGTGAAGAATCCAACATCGTTTATTTCATCTTCGATATTTATTTTTTCTAAATCTTTTTTGGCAAAAACAAAGCCTATCGATAAACACTCATTATAGATTTTCGAATGTTCTTCTTCGGATAAAAGTTGTTTCATTACTGGTAGAAGAATTAATTCTTCTTTTTGATTAATCCCAAAAATTAAATAATGATAATTGCCAATTTCCTTAATTAATTCTTCTTCTGTGGTTATTTCAGAATTTAATAAATTCATAATCTTACTTAATAAATCTTTGGAATCGTCATGAAGTTCCCATAGAACTTCTAAAGGTTTTGTGGAAGGAAGATACTTTTCAAGATGAGGAAAGATAATGTTTTCAAACTTTTGAAATTTTAGTTCGAAAGAATTCGCTTTTTCAAATATTTCGATCAGTTCTTTTCTTTTACTTAAGATGATATCTTTTTTGTAATAAGGTTTAAATTTTGCCAAATGGTTTTCCATTCTCCGGTTTTCCTCTAATAATTCTTTAAATAAAGGATGATCACCAAAAGAAGCATATTTAGCGATACCTTTATGAAAAACATTGACAAATCGATTAGCAGATTCTTTTATTTCAGCTATCGATAATTCGGTATCGTTTTGGTAAAAACTCAAATAGAAGATATCCAAAGGAGTTATATTTAAGACATCTTCTTCATATTCTTTATAAATTTTTACTTTTTCAGACGAGTTCTTAGCTTCAACAAGTTTTTTCATAAACTCATCGATTTTCTTAACTCTCAATTCATCATATTTAAAGACTTCCATCTTTTAAACCTCCATCTTTATTCTTTACTAATTTTCTATCTAAAAAGTAGAGCAAATAGCCGGTTAGAACAATAAAAACTAGAACTAATAAGAACCATAAAATGCCATTTTCTTGAAAATTCAAAAAGAAATAAGGATAATCTGATTGGTAGTTTTCAGTATTGAAATTGCCGCCAAACGCGACAAAAACTATAGTAAATACCCAATAGATAAAGGGAAATGTAAGCCAATAAAGCGGATCAAATCGCTTAATAAATCCATGTTCGCTAAATAAGATAAATTCCAATAAGACGAGAATCGGAGTCAAAACATGAACCAAAAAATCCGATATTGTATTGGGATTATAGTCATATCCAGTTAAATATGGTCTCAACATTAAGTTGAATACTATTCCGGTTAAAACTATCGCTACAGTCGCTTGATTTTTAATTAAAAGAAATATTCTATTCTTTGAAAATTTACAGAATGTTAAAGCATAAACCACTGCGACCAATATATTTGATTGCAATGTAAAATAGGCGAATTGTTTGAAATGCTCGTCAGCAGCTAATGAATTTAATATAACGCCAATTACTGCGGATAAAATAATGATAACTTTGAAAATATTAATAACTAATGTCCTTTTATTCATCTTGTCTTCCTCGTATAATTTTTATCTCTAATTAAAGAAATTATAACATAAACTAAAACAAAATTTAAGTTAAGAAAATAAAAAACTCAGCTTAAATAAAAGCTGAGTAAATTTTTATAAATATTTAAGCAATGAACTGACCGCTAAAGCCCCGTCACTTACAGCCATTACAATTTGTCTTAAATGCGTATCTCTGATATCGCCAGCTGCAAAAACTCCCGGGACATTTGTTTCAAGAAATTCATTGGTTTTGATCCATGAACCGTCTATCAACTCTATACTTTCATCCAGAAAATCGATATTTGGCGTATGTCCAACAGCGATAAAAACTCCATTGACATCAACTTTTTTTGTTTCTTGAGTAAGTTTGTTTTTTACGGTGATGTTCTCAACGAAATCACTGCCGCTAATCTCTTCAACTGTAGAATCCCATATGACTTCTACGTTATTTAAGTTAAACATTCTTTCTTGAAGAGCTTTTACCGCTCTCAATTGATCGCGTCGATGAACTAAATAGACTTTTTTAACAATTCTCGATAGATAGATTGCATCTTCTACTGCAACGTCACCACCGCCAACAACTGCGACAACTTTATCTTTATATAAAAATCCATCGCAAGTTGCACAATAGCTTACTCCATATCCAGTAAGTCGATTTTCACCATTTACTGAAAGTTTTCTAGCGCTAGCTCCTGATGCGATAATCACAGTTTTTGTTAAATATGTTGTTTTTTCAGTTGTTATTTTTTTTATTTCACCAGCAAAATCAACATTAGTGACTGGGTCAACTGTAATTTCAACTCCTAAATCTTCAACGTGTTTAACCATGTTGTTGGCTAAATCCATACCGCTTAAGCGGTTTACGCCTAAATAATTTTCAACTTCAAATGTATTAGCTATTTCGCCGCCAGGAAACCACTTTTCAATAATTAAAAAGTCAAGCATAGCTCTTTTAGCATAGATAGCGGCGCTTAATCCTGCCGGACCAGCACCGATAATTATCAAATCATAAATATGTTCCAAAAAAATCACATCCTATCAATATATCGTCATTAAATATTATACAATAAATCGCAAATAAATTGTAGGAAATGTTTTTTAAAATTGCTTTAATTAGTTTTGATATATTTAGCAAAATACCAGTGTTTAATAAGAAACAATAAAACCAAGATAACTCGCAAATAAATATTATCAAGACCAAGAAAAACTATCAACAGAATAATATCAACACTGATCAATAAAGTCCATTTTCTCTTTTTACTCATCGTTTTATTTTCTAAGAAATCTTGTAGGTATCTTCGGTAAAAATAACTGTTTTTAAATCTTTGTTCTAGTTTAGTTGATGATTTAGAAAACATCACTGTACCGAGTAAAAATAACGGAGTCGTCGGTAAAACCGGCAATATTATCCCAACTATTCCCAATCCGATTGAAATTATTCCTAAAGATAAAAAGATTATTTTCATTCTTTAGATACTAATCTCTTCTCGCCGGTAATTGCTTGTATAGGTGAGATATCCTCTGTAACTTCTAATGTTCCGATATAGTTACCATCTTTATCTCTAATAGCGTAATATCTGATTAAAACATACATATCCTTCATCTTAATCCAAAAATCTTCATGGTCTTTTTCACCTGATTTAAAGCTGTTGATAATATCTTCAACCACGTGAACTGATTGTGGCGGATGACATAAAGTGACATGTCTACCAATGATAGTAATTGGTCTTTCAAAGATTCTTTCTTTGCCTTGGGTAAAATATTTTACATGACCTTCTTTATCGACAAAAGTCATATCTAAAGGTAAAGTGTTAAAAATAGCATTTATTTCTTCAGGATTAAGCTTTCCGGCATCAAATTTTACTTCTCCGTCAAAAACTTCCTCTTCTTCCACAGGTTTTTCTTCTTTTTTCCAACTCTCTTTCGGTTTTTCTAGGAAATAACCGATTTCATCACTTCCTTGAACAGCCATAATCCAATCATAGAAACTCATGGTATCAACAAGTTTAGGTAAAAGAATGTTCTCTTCTTTGATGACCATGTCTTTAACTCTTTCAATTGCCGCTTTAAAGGTAGCGATTGCCTCTGTTAAAACTAAGTCTTCTGAATCCAACATCTTCTTAACGGCTTTAAGTTCATTTCTAATCTCGTCATCAACGCCCCACATTACCTTAGGAATAGAAGAAATTCCTTTCTTCTCAAGCGCTGGGAAAAATAAGTATTCTTTTCTAGCATAATGATTATGGATATTTAATAATCTATCAACACCAATTCTCAGCATCAAATGTGCGGTTTTATCAGATCTATTAAAATAGATTTCAATTTCCTCTTCGATTAATTTTAAGATCTGTTTGTTTTCATCTGAAAAAACCTTTGCCGGATGGCCAGGAATACTTGTGATATCCTTAGGTTTATGAATATCGGTTATGCTTTGGTTAAAAACTGCCGCATGGACATCACATAGACTTTGAATCTCTTCGATTTGCATACCTTCGTCAACTAGATTTTGTTCTAGAGCGACGATTTCTTCAGTGGTTATTTCGTTAAATTCTTCCACAAATTTCTTTTTCGCTTCTTCTAGCGGCATCCCATCATGGATTTTCTTGATTAATTTTTTCAGCTTTTCTTGTCTATCTTTCGATACGTTATTTATAAATTCACTCATTAAAAAACCTCCTTTTATAATTTTATTATAACAAAAGGAGGTATTAATTTTTGTGACTTAAATCACATAGTTTAAAATATATTGATTTTTTTTATATTTAACGATGTCTTCTTCTTGAAGTTTAGTTAAAGTTCTCGATAAAGTTTCTCTTCTAATTCCGATGATATTAGCCAAGACGGTTTTTGAAAACGGTAAATCTAAAATTTGTTTATCTTTATCGATGTAACCGAACTTTTCAAAGAGGATTTTTAATGTATTTACCACTCTTTCTTTGACGTCTATATTAGCTGATTGAACCAAGTAATCTTGAAAGAGATTCGACCTTGTTACAGCGCAATTTAAACAGCGATCACGAAAAGCCTCACTTCTATTATAAGCTATGGAAATCTCATTTTCAGGAATCTTCTTAAGAATCGATTTGGTAAGCGTGATTGCCGTAGCTAAATATTTATCTTTTTTTTGCAAAACTGCAAGCAAAGCTAAATAATCGCCAGGCCCTAAAATCCCAATTATTCTTTCATCGCCGTTTTCCAAATATCTCACCATCTTGATATATCCCGAATTGATATGATAAACATGAGTTAAAGGATGTCCGGTATGAAAGATAATTTCATTAGTTTTTGATTCTATTATTTTGCCATGCAAATAATCATATTGGCAGTTTTTACATAATTTTTCCATAAAAAGCCTCACAGTTTATAATTATTATACAATATTTACTTAGATTATAAAAACAATCTCATTTTAATTTATGAATAAAACATGGTAGAATGTAATTGGTTAAGAGGTGGCA
>JAVEVN010000027.1:0-10230 GCA_034005025.1 Candidatus Izemoplasmatales bacterium
AACGAAAACCTTTCTGCTTATACCTTTATGCCCGGCGATCAAATCAAGATTAAAACCTTCAATAATTTCTTTGATTGTAATCGATGTCACTACAAATCACCTTCTTCGTTTAATCTTACTTAATTTAATTTTTCTAACAATATTGAGATAAAGCGTTCTCACAATTATCCTCAAGATATGAAGTAACATGACAAAAAGCAAAGGATCCCAATTACTTATAAAATAAAAATTATTACCAAAAATGACCAAATCTAAGAAGTAAAACAATAGTAAATTCATTAAAAAATAGATAAGACCAGAAGAATAGATAACGATATTTATAAAATGTTTAACTAAATACTTACGATATAACTCTTCATACAAAGTTAAAATCAACGAAATAAAGATAACATAAATTACATTCGCAACTACAACCGAGCTAAGAATGCTTGTCAACGCAAAAATTATGAGAAAGTTAACGATAAAACTAATTAAAAGGTTAAGTAAAAAGTATTTCGAATATTCCATGCCCAAATTGACTTTTATTACTATTTGGCCATTTGGTCCATTGCTTTTTTTTTGCTTTTTCTTCTCTTCCTTATTTTGCTCTTTAACTTGCTCAATCAATTTTTCAAGTTCTTCTATTTCTTTTCTAATATCTTTATCTTCTTTGTCCATCTTAAAAACCCTTTATTTTTATTACAAATATAATAACATATATTATATTAAAATACGAGTATAACTAACACTTACAATATATTCTTCAAATAAAATCCTGTATAAGATGCTTTATTTCTAGCGACTTCTTCTGGAGTTCCAACAGCCACTATCTCTCCGCCTCTATCTCCGCCTTCAGGTCCTAAATCAATGATATGATCAGCTACTTTAATAACATCTAAGTTATGTTCAATAACAATAACGGTTGCGCCTTTATCAACAATATCATTCAATACCTCGATTAATTTCTTAATGTCATGAGTATGAAGACCAGTTGTAGGTTCATCTAAAATATAGATTGACCTTTCAGAAATACGTTTATATAATTCGCTTGCTAATTTAACTCTTTGCGCTTCTCCACCAGATAAAGTAGTTGATGATTGACCTAATTGTATATAACCTAAACCAACATCATAAATCGTTTTAAGTCGATTATAGATTTTAGGTTGATTCTCAAAAAACTTAATGCTTTCTTCAACTCTCATATCTAAAACATCAGCTACAGTTTTTCCTTTGTATTTTACTTGCAAAGTTTCTTTATTATATCTTTTTCCATGACATTCTTCACATTCAACATATAAATCAGGCATAAAATGCATTTCTATTTTAATAACTCCATCGCCTTGACAATGTTCGCATCTTCCGCCTTTAACATTAAAAGAAAATCTACCTTTATCATAGCCTCTTAACTTAGCTTCTTTTGTTTTAGCGAATAAATCTCTTATATGATCAAAAACTCCCGTATAAGTAGCTGGGTTAGACCTTGGAGTTCTACCAATAGCTGACTGATCAATGTCGATTATTTTATCGAAAACTTCGTAATTCTCTAATTTTTCAACTTTGCCGGCCATTTCATTTCTTCTGGTTATTAGATTAACTAAATTAGTATATAAAACATCATTTACTAAGGAAGATTTACCTGAACCAGATACTCCGGTCACAACCGTAAAACAACCGATAGGAAAATCAACAGAGATATTTTTTAAATTATTTTGTGAAGCTTTTTCAACGTGTAGATAACCTCTTTCATGTTTTCTTCTTTTATCAGGAACTAAAATCTTCATTTCATTCCGCAGATATTTAGCTGTAATCGATGATTTATCTTTCAGTAATTCTTCTGGAGTACCTACAAAAACAACTTCTCCGCCATTATCACCAGCACCAGGGCCAATATCAACTACTAAATCACTGGACAATATCATATCATGATCGTGTTCAACGACAATCATGGTATTGCCTAAATCTCTCATATCTTTTAAAGTATCAATCAGTCTTTGATTGTCTCTTTGATGTAAGCCAATCGAAGGTTCATCCAAAACATACATTACTCCAGTTAATCTAGATCCAATTTGAGTGGCTAATCTAATCCTTTGCGCTTCACCGCCAGATAACGTTCCAGCTAATCTAGACATTGATAAATAATCTAAACCTACATTAATTAGAAATCCTAATCTAGATTTGATTTCTTTTAATATTGGTCTAGCTATTTCATTTTCTTTTTCAGTTAGTTTTATTTTCTCTAAAAATTCAACAAAATGCAGAATACTAAGTTCTGACAATTCATGAATATTCAAGCCGTCAATATAAACAGACAAAGCCTCTTCATTTAATTTCTTACCTTTACAACTATCACAAACAATATCATTCATCATCGACTCTATCCAATTTCTAATCGCTTTGGATGTTGAGGATAGATATCTTCTCTCTAAACTAGTAATAACCCCTTCAAAAGGTTTCTTTGTATTGTGATACATATTACCGGTTTTGGAGATATAAGAAAAATTAACTTCATCTTTAGATCCGTATAACAAAATACTCTTATGTTTTTCAGATAAATCTTTGAAAGGTTTATCTAAAGGTATATCTAAAGCTAAAGCTGTTTGTTCTATTTGTTGGTAATATAAAGAATCCATATGTGCATATTTACGGAAAACATTATTTCTTAAACTTAACTCTTGATCAGGCAATAAAAGATTTGGATCAATCTTTCTTTTAAAACCTAATCCCGCACAAGTCTCACATGCACCATAAGGAGCGTTAAAAGAAAAAAGTCTTGGTTCTAATTCCGGTACTGTAAAACCACAAATAGGGCAAGAAAAATGTTCGCTAAAAAGAATCTCTTCTTTATTTACAAGAATTTTCACATGTCCATTTCCTAATTTGGCAGCAACTTCTAAAGAATCATACAACCTTGAAGTAATTTCTTCTTTAACGATAATTCTATCGATTACTACATCGATATCATAACGAATATTTTTGTCTAATTTAATCTCTTCATCCAATTCATAATCTGTCTTATTAATTCTTATTCTTGTATACCCATCTTTTCGTAAACTCTCAATAGTTTTCTGATGCGTACCTTTCTTCCCTCTGACGATTGGGGCCAAAATAATAAGCTTTTCGCCCTCATAATCTAATACTCTATTTGTCATCTCTTGAATCGTCTGAGATTTTATTTCAATTTTATGAGTAGGACAAAACACTCTACCAATCCTTGCATAAAGCAATCTTACATAATCATATATTTCAGTTACAGTACCAACAGTTGACCTAGGATTGTTTGATGTTGTTTTTTGATCGATAGAAATAGCGGGAGACAGGCCTTCGATAGAATCAACATCTGGTTTTTCCATATTTCCCAAAAATTGTCTGGCATAAGAACTTAATGATTCAACGTATCTTCTCCGACCTTCTTCATATATCGTATCAAATGCCAAACTGGTCTTCCCAGAACCGGAAAGACCTGTCATAACAATTAACTGATTTTTTTTAAACTCAAGGTCAATAGACTTTAAATTATTCTCTCTAGCACCTTTAATTTTTATATAATCGTTCAAATTTTTCACCCATTCTTAATCAATTCATTAAACTCGTCTTCACTAATTATTTTAACTCCTAAAGAAATAGCTTTATCATATTTTGACCCAGCATTATCTCCAGCTAAAACAAAATCTGTTTTATTGGATACTGAAGAACTTACATTCCCTCCCATTTTTTCAATAATTGCTTTAGCTTCATTTCTCGAATAATTTTCTAAAGCCCCAGTCAAAACAACTGTTTTATTAGTGAAAAAAGTGGAAGTTACTTGCCTATCATCAGTATACTTAGTGTTTACACCCAACTCTCTTAACTCTTCAATCATCATTAAGTTTTCTTCAGAATTAAAATATTTAAAAACACTATTTGCAGTAGCGTCTCCAATGTCTTTTATATCTGATAATGCTTCTATAGAAAGATTTTTAAATTCAAATAAATCGTTGCAATTTTGCGATAAAACCTTTGCTGTTTTAGCGCCTACATGTCTAATACCTAGACCAAACAATAACTTATCTAAATTATTATTTTTAGATTCTTCAATTGCATTAAGTAGATTCTCAACGCTTTTTTCTCCAAATCTTTCTCTTTTTATTAAATCGTCTTTATGATTTTTTAACTTAAAAATATCTGCAATATTTTTTACGTAACCATCATTATAAAGTTCTGTTAAAATCGCTTCACCCAATCCGTCAATATTATAAACTTCACGAGAAGCAAAATGTATCAATCCTTCTAAATGTTTAGCTTCACATAAAGGGTTCAAGCAATAATAATCAGCTTCGCCTGATTTGCGTTCTAACTTACTATTACAAACAGGACAATTTTGAATCATCTTAAATTCAATTTCATTACCTTTTCGCTTTTCTTTAACAACTCTCAAAACTTCAGGTATAATTTCTCCCGCTTTTCTTACAATTACATGATCTTTAATATGAATATCTCTATCATTAACAAAATCTTCATTATGTAAAGTCGCTCTCGATACCAAAGATCCAGAAATCATCACTGGTTTAAGGTTTGCAACTGGTTTAATTACCCCTGTTCTACCTATTTGAAAATCAATTGACTCTAATACAGTCTCGACTTCTTCAGCCGGAAACTTAAAAGCTGTAGCCCATTTTGGGAACTTTGAAGTGTAACCGATTTTTTCATATAAATCAATTTCATTTACTTTAATTACAACCCCATCTATTTCATAATCCAGATTTAATTTCATTTCTTTGACTTTTTCAATGAAATCAACAACCTCTTCAATGTTATTACAGAAATAAGTATTTGGATTAACTTTAAAACCTAGCTTTTTAAGATTTTGGATGATTTCAAAGTGATTTGTTTCATCAACTCCATATCCATAATAGATAAAAGCATCCAAACCTCTTTTAGCAACTACTTTAGGATCCAACTGTCTTATAGTTCCGGCAGCGGCATTACGGGGATTTTTAAATATTTCATCTCCGTTGGATATTTTTTCATCATTAATTTTGTTGAAATTTTTCTTGCTTAAAAATATTTCGCCTCTAACCTCTAAAGGTTTATCGTAATCTACTTTGAGCGGAATAGATTTAATGGTTTTAACATTTTCGGTAATGTCTTCACCAACCGTTCCATTACCCCTAGTTGCAGCTTGTTTATAAAATCCGTTTTCATATTTAATAGAAACAGATAATCCATCTATTTTTAAATCAACAGTGTAAGTATATGTGTTTACGGCCTTTTTGACCTTTTTATCAAAGTTTCTAAGTTCGTCATAACTAAATACATTGTCTAAAGATAACATTGGAATATCATGTCTTACCTTTTCAAACTTCTCGCTTACTTCACCGCCAACTCTTTGAGTAGGAGAATCGCTAGTAACCAATTCTGGAAACTCTTTTTCCAGTTCAATTAACTCTTTAAGTAAACTATCAAATTCAGCATCCGTCACTGACGGATCACTTAAAACATAATATTCGTAACTATATCTGTTAAGCAATTCTCTTAACTCACTAATCCTTTTTTGTTTTTCCATTATTTACTTACCACCTTATAACTGGGATGATCTTTTATCAAAACTTTAATTCCTGTAGGTATTGGAAATGCAACGCGTATCTTATCATCTTCAATAGCTACGACAACACCCTTGCCAAAAGTCTTATGTTCAATTTTATTGCCAACTCTTACATCTTGTTTTACTTCTTCATATGTATTATCAAAATCATATGTAGCCGTTTTTCTTTGTTTTGGCTTTTCAAAATTAAGTTTCTTAGGTTGATAAAATCCTTTTCTCTCTAAATACTCTTCTTCAATCTCGTCAATAAACTGAGAATCTAAATTATTCATATATCTTCCATACATAAATCTGGTTTGACAAGACGTTAGATACACTTGATCTTTAGCTCTTGTTAAAGCTACATAAAACAATCTTCTTTCTTCATCTATATCATAAGATTCATTTAGGCTTTGACTAGAAGGGAAAAGCGTCTGTTCAAGACAAGTTAAAAAAACAACTTTAAACTCTAAACCTTTTGCGGAGTGAACCGTCATTAAATTGACATATTCACCTGATTCATCTATCTCTTGCGCTTGTTCATGGAGAGCTAAATCATTTAATAGGTTAACTAAAATTTCATAATTTGTGAAATTCATATCATAACCGTTAATCTTCTCCATCATCAAACTTTTAAATTCATTTAAGTTATCTAATCTTCTTTCTGATTGAAAGCTTCTTTCTAGAGTTGCATCATCACTTTCAAGCATAGCTTTATATCCAGATTTTTCAACAAGTTCATCATATGTGTCTAATAATGATTTTTGATTCAATGTTTCTTTTAAATTTAAAATCATATTTTTAAAATTCAACATCGCTTCTTTTGTTTTGCCTTTTATGATATCGCTCTGTTCATCGATGCAATCAAAAAGTTTTAAATTATTTTCTTTAGCTTCTTCGACAATCTTTGCAAAGTTAGCCGGTCCTATTCCTCTTTTAGGAGTGTTATAAACTCTAGTAAACGCATAATCATCTCCCATATTAATCAATAGATGTAAATAAGCGATTATATCTTTAATTTCCTTTCTTTTATAAAAAGAAATATTGCCTATTACACGATGAGGAACATTATATTTCAAGAATATATCTTCAAATTTTCTGCTCATTGCATTATTGCGATAGAGAATTGCAATATCGTTTAGCTTTACGCCATTTTGCCAATATTTTTTAATCTTCTCATAAACATAATAAGCTTCTTCTTCATCAGTACCGGCTTTAAAATGAATGATTTTTTCTCCTGCGCCTAATTTTGAAAATAATTCCTTTTCAATCCTATTTTTATTATTTTTTATTACAGAATTTGCAGCTTTTAATATAGTATCTTTTGAACGATAATTCTGACTTAACATAATAGTTTGATGTTCAGGAAAATCCTTCATAAATCTTTTTATATTCTTAATGTTGGAGCCTCTAAAAGCATAAATACTTTGATCTTCATCGCCAACTATAAAAATATTACGATGTTTTATAGCTAAAAGTTTAACAATCTCGTATTGAAGATCATTAGTATCTTGAAATTCATCAACCAATATATACTCAAACTTTTCTTGATATCTATTAAGAACATCAGGATGATTTTTAAATAACTCCAAAATTAAAACTAATAAATCTTGAAAATCAACTAAATTATTGTCTTTCAAATACTTGTTATAAAGCGGATATAATTGCATAACCATCGATCTTATTGGTTCTGCTAGACTATTAAAATTTGTTTGTTGGCCTTTAATCGCAGCAAACAAGTGAGATGTAATTTTTGGTGAGAAATTTTTACGATCATAATTATGATCTTTCATTAAATTTTTAACAATTATTGTACTGTCTTCATCATCTATTATTTGAAAATCTCTCGTATATCCAAGGTTATGAATTTCACTTCTTAAAATTTTAGCACCCATAGCGTGAAAAGTAGAAATCCAGCTTCCATTAATAGAAATATCAAGCAAATTATAAACTCTTTTTCTCATTTCTTCTGCAGCTTTGTTGGTGAATGTGATTGCTAAAATATTTCCTGGATAAATGCCTTGTTCCTTGATTAAATAAGCGATTCTTCTTGTTAAAACTCTTGTTTTACCAGAACCGGCACCGGCAACTGCCATAATCGGTCCATGAACGTTCTGAACCGCTTTAATTTGTTGAGGATTTAAATTTTCTAGTATCTTATCTTTCACAATATCACCAATAAATATTATACCATATTCTTGGCTCATTCATAATAGATATGAATGATATTTATCAACTGTTTTTGTCTTGAGCATATGCTTTGAGATTAGCTCTGTTTTATGGCATAATATAGGTAGAAACAAATAATAAAAGGAGTGATTTTTATGAAACACATTTTACCAGATTTATCTTTTAAATATAATGATTTAGAACCTTACATTGATGGAAAAACTATGGAAATCCATCACACAAAACATCATCAAGGTTATATAACAAAGTATGTTAATGCCCTTGATGGCCATGATGATTTGCTTGATAAGGATGTTGAGTATGTACTCAAAAACTTAAGTTTAGTACCTGAAAAAGCAAAACAAGCTGTTATTAACAATGGTGGCGGATATTATAACCACAGACTGTTTTGGACAATCTTAACGCCTAATAAAACAGACATGTCAAAAGAACTTAAAGAGGCGATTGAAAGAGATTTCGGATCAGTGGATAGCTTCAAAGAAAAATTCTCAACAGCAGCAAACACAAGATTTGGTAGCGGATGGGCATGGTTAATAGTTGATAAAAGCAAAAAACTACAAGTTGTTTCCACAGCTAATCAAGATACACCATTCTCTGAAGGACAACCAATCTTAGCTTTGGATGTTTGGGAACATGCTTATTACTTAAATTACCAAAACCGCAGACCAGATTATGTTAATAATTTTTGGAATGTAGTTAACTGGGAAGAAGTTTCAAAAAACTTTAAGAGTTTAATTTAAATTATAAAACGCCTATCAATTAGGCGTTTTTTTCTTGCTTTTATTTAAGATATATTAAAGAAAAATGATATAATGAAAATGCAAGAGGTGATACAGTGAAAAAATGTCTTATAGTGGTTGATTATCAAAATGATTTTATTGATGGGACTTTAGGATTTGAAGACGCAATTAAAATTAAAGATAAAATTATAGAAAAAATTAAAAATTATCATTCAAATAACGATGATGTAATCTTTACGCTAGACACTCATAGTGATAGTTATCTAAATACAGAGGAAGGAAGTAACTTACCGATTAAACATTGTGTAAAAGGAACTTCCGGCCACCAATTACAAAAAGATGTTTTAGCCGCTAAAGCTCTAAAAGATAAGGTTTTTCAAAAAGAAACTTTTCCGTCTTTAGAACTTGGAAAACATTTAGAAAAAAAGAATTATAATGAAATTGAACTTTGTGGGTTAGTATCAAATATCTGTGTTATCAGTAATGCAATCATCGCAAAAAGTGCACTTCCTAACGCTCATATTATAGTTGATGCTACTGCTACAGATTCATATGACAAAGACTTGCATAACAAAACTTTAGACGTCCTTAAAGGACTTCATGTAGAGGTGATTAATCGATGAAATCTTATAGAGAATCAATGCTGATTGATTTTTATGAACTAACAATGGCAAACGGATATTTTTTAGAAGGCAAAAAAGACGATATAGTCTATTTTGATTTATACTATCGTAAAAATTTAGATGATGGCGGTTATGCTATTTTTGCTGGACTAGAAACAATTGTAGACTATATTGAAAATTTGAAATTCACTGAAGAAGATATTGAATTTTTAAAAAACAAAGATATATTTAGTCAAGATTTTCTAGATTACTTAAAAAACTTTAAGTTTACAGGTGATATTTATTCTTTTAAGGAAGGAAGTGTGGTTTTTCCTAACGAACCTTTGTTAACTGTTAAAGCAAAATTGATAGAAGCACAAATAATTGAAACCTTTCTATTACAAACAATTAATCATCAAAGTTTAATCGCTACAAAGGCTTCAAGAATAAAGTTTGCAGCTAAAGATAGCATAGTACTAGAAATGGGAGCCAGAAGAGCCCACGGTGCATCTAGTGGTCATCTGGGAGCAAGAGCAGCTTACATCGGTGGGGTCGAAGGCACTAGCAATGTGTTAGCTGATCAATTATATAATATCCCGTCTGGCGGAACAATGGCACATTCATGGGTTCAACTATTTGATAGCGAGTACGAAGCCTTTAAAGCCTATGCTAAAATCTATCCAAAAGCATCTACTTTTTTAGTTGATACTTACGATACACTTAATTCGGGAATTCCTAACGCTATTAAAGTAATTAAAGAAATTCTTGTCCCTCAAGGAATTGACAAATACTCAATACGTATTGATTCTGGCGATTTAACCTATTTATCTAAGCAAGCAAAAAAAATGTTTAATGCAGCAGGTTTACCAAACTGTAAGATTGTTGTCAGCAACGCACTTGATGAACGTCTTATAAAGACTTTATTAGAACAAGGAGCCCCAATCGATATTTTTGGTGTTGGCGAAAGATTAATAACTGCTAAAAGCGATCCAGTTTTTGGCTCAGTTTACAAACTAGTTGCTATAGAAAATGAATCAAATATAATTCCTAAAATAAAAATTAGCGATAATATTGAAAAAATAACTACTCCACATTTTAAAAAAGTTTATCGTATTTATTCAAACGGCAAAGCTGAAGCTGATTTAATAACAGTTCATGA